>JAOZIC010000063.1 GCA_026014605.1 Candidatus Bathyarchaeota archaeon | reverse complement strand
TGAATCAGTAATGTTAACCTTGGCAAAGAAAGGACTAGGACGCCAAAAAGCCCATGAACTTATTCGGCAACTTGCAGTGAAAAGCCACAACGAAGAACGAGAATTCATAGATGTTCTCTCAGAAAACGTCACAATCAAAGAGTTACTAACCCCTGAAGAGTTAGAAAAAGTAATGGACCCCCGAAACTACTTGGGAACAGTTCCTCAACAGATTCAACGGGTAATACAAAAAACAAAACAAGAACGAAAAGCCCGAGGTTTATCTGACTAAAAGTCAGTTAACGACCGTTGTTTCTTTGGCTTTTTAGAGTCTAAACTCTGTATTTCGTGGATTTCTACTGCATCCCCTACTTGTTTTTTCAGTTTTTGAGCAACTTTAGCCCCAATCAAAGGTAATCCAACCAGTTTTGATATTGGAGCAGTTTTAACATCATCGATTGTTTTTATTCCTGAATTAAACAGCACTCGGGCGCGGGCTCTTCCAATTCCTTGCAATGAGACTAAGGAAAGAAGTTCGGGTTTGACTCCTTTTTCGATTCTTATGGTTAGTCTGGAAAGTTTTTGCAACAGATCTTTGTGCTTGAACAAGGACGCTAACTCATGGGACGCATGAACCAACCATTTGGCATTAGAAATTAATCTGTAAAGGTCTCCGGGTTGGACCCTGAATTGTTCTATCATTTGGTCTTCACTGGTTTCGTTCATCCATGAATTAAGAACCAACGCCATTTTTGCTTCTCCCAAAAACTCTTCAAACCCGATTCGGTCCATCCATGGGTCGGGAAGGTCAAACATGAACTCGTTTTGGTGGTCTTCTATAAAGAACTGCAATTTATCCATCTCATCATTGTATGGTCTTAGTTTCGGGTACATATCGGGAGTTCGGGAAATCATGTGCAATAAACTAACATCAGTTACGTGGTCTGCCCGGTTAGTTAGGGCGTCCCTGATTGTCACTCCTGTTAGGGGGTCGATGTATAGTTCTGAGACTCTTCGTCCAAATGGAGTAGCCAAAATGTTGTTTTTGTCTAGTTCAATCATTTTTTCTGTGAACAGAAAACCCAGACTTTTCTGAATAACTGCCTTTATTGCCCGAGGGTCATACTGATGAGCATAAAATGTCTTACCAAAAAACTCGTAGATTCCTTGTTCGCTGTGAGCAAAATCAGAAGCAATAGTCGCCAAAACATGAGAGCGCAAAATCTTTTCTACAGCAAGTTTGGACCAGATTTGTTCTGTTTCGGCTAGAATGTAATTTTCCATCAAGTAGTCGCGTTCATCTTCAGTTTTTGCTACCAGTATAGAATCCCCAAACTTGTCGTATCGG
>JAOZIC010000048.1 GCA_026014605.1 Candidatus Bathyarchaeota archaeon | reverse complement strand
AGCATCTTTGTGATTGACATAACAAGCTTTTTTGTTGCGGTAATAGTTGGGCAGATTCTAAGCTACAAACTCCTAACATACAAACCGTTGTCAAATAGCCTAGAAAAAATCGCATTAGTAGCACTAGTTGTTTTGGGCATCGCCTTTATCGTCTTCACCTATTATCCGCCCCATCTGCCACCGTTTCAGGACCCAATCAGCGGAGGATATGGAATAGTAAACCACGGACATTAGTCAAATTTTCAATTGATTAGCTGTTTTCGAAACCTAGAAACAAACATATTTGAAGACTAATAACAGATGTATGTTGAAATCAACCTTTTTTCTGTTTTCTCACAAAACCAAATCATCTGTTTACTGGCTGAAAAGCGGCGGCGTTATTCCTCTTTTGCTGTTCTTGGGCGGCGGGTGTAAAAGAACACCGCACCAACAGCAATCAAAACCGCTGCTATAACAGCCAAGTAGACCAAATCAGGCGTTACTTGATTAGATGAAGAGTCTTCTGTGGGGTCGGTAAAGCAGTAGATGTTCCAGTCGTTGTTTCCGATGTATAATCTTCCATCAACTAAGGTTGGAGATGACCAACTCGCGGACGGGGTTGTTGTATATGTTAAGACATTCCCATTTGTGGCATCTATGACGAAGATGTGGCGTTGACTGGTAACAACATAGATTTTTTCATCAGCATAAGACGGTGAAATATACAGTTCGTCGCCTGAATATGTGCTCCAGAGTTTATCTCCGTTTGTTGCATCCAAGCACGCTATGTCAAACTTGTCAACTATGAAGAGTTTTCCGTCAACATAGATTGGAGACGACACAATGAACTCGGTTGCCGCTGGGTTCGAGTATGTCCAAACGGTTTCTCCTGATGATGCATCGACTCCATAGTACTCCCTCATGTTAGTTGAAACAAAAACCATTCCATCTGCAACCGTTGGCGTGCCTTGCATATCCGTTCCGCCCGTGAAGGGTTCCAGATACTCGATGGGTTTTCTCCAAATCAGGGTTCCATCGTCCTTGTCAAGTTTGTAGAGTCCAGCTTCGTTTGGTTCTTCTGATACAAAATAAACCGCGCCGCCATCCACAGCTGGAGACGAGGTGATTATTCCGTTGGTTTCATGTTTCCACTCCACGTTGCCGTTGTCTACATCCAATGCGTACAATGTGCCGTTAACTGAGCCAACATAAACAAGTTCGTCAACAACTGCGGGAGAGGAACGCAACATAACCACCGCACCATATGTTATGGATAAGTTGCCGTTGACGAAAGTTTTCCATATCAAATCGCCGCTGTAGGAATCTAAACAGTAGACGTATCCGTCGTTACTTCCTATGAACACCT
>JAOZIC010000145.1:7612-10057 GCA_026014605.1 Candidatus Bathyarchaeota archaeon | reverse complement strand
CTGATTGCGAAACTCAAGGGGCTGTCTGACCCCGCTGGTGAGAGCAAAAAAGTTCTAAAACTTGTGGAACTAGAACAAGAAGCATACTCCAGAAAAATCAAAGGCTACTCCGCGGGTATGCGGCAACGTATCGGGCTTGCCCATGCTCTTTTGGGAAGTCCTGAACTTGTAATTCTTGACGAACCAACATCAAACTTGGACCCGCTTGGACGTTCAAGAGTGCTTGAGATAATCAGTTCTCTTAAAGCGGATGAAGGTTTTTCGTTTCTGATTTCAAGCCACATACTGCCTGAGTTAGAGCAGGTCTGTGAGCACGTTGTTTTGATGAACAAAGGAAAAGCGATACGCCAAGGACCGCTTGACCAGTTGCTTGGTGAAGTTCCGCTGCAAACCTTTGTTGTTAAAGTTGAGCCCGCCGAGCCTTTAGTTAAGCTGCTAAAAGCTGAACCCTGCGTGAAAGAGGTTCGGTTGGATGCTAAAGACACTGTATTAGCGGTTGTAACTGATGCTAAGTTGTTCAAGAAACGTTTGCCAAACCTTGTTTCCTTGGCTGATGCTTCCCTTGAAGAAGTCAAAGTAGCCGGACGCGATCTGGAGTCCCTGTTTAAAGTCGCAGTGTTAGGAGACTAAAACAATGCAGCTCGATTTACTCACATCAGAACTACGAAAAGTTTGGGGCAGACCCATCCTAGAACTGGTTATAGGGTTTGTGTTCTTGATGGCACTAAGCTCCACACAGACAATGACCGAAATCTACTCGTTGGAACAGTATCAATCCAATTTCCAGCTGATAATAGCTGAGACCCTTGTAGATGCACTGACCTCTCTTACGCTTCCTTTAACTCTGTTTTGCGGACTTTTGGTTTCCTTATCCTTTGCCCGAGATTACGAACAAGGCTTAATGCAAACCTTGCTGTCGTTGCCGATTTCGCGTGCCTCAATTTTTGTTGTAAAATTTGTGGCAGTAGTGGTTCCTCTAACAGTTATTGCTTGGAGTACCACATTTTTTGTTACAGCACTGAACTTTTACTCCGACACAAACACCCTAATCACAGTTTTTTCACATGCCATCTGGGCATTACCAATAATTCTGTTAGCCCTGATGTTTTACGCTGGAATGGCATCAATGATTTCCTTAGCCACCAGAAAAACTGTTCCAGCAGCTCTGATAACGTTGCTTACCAGCTTTTTTGTCGGGTTCGTATCCATGCTGCCTGAGCGAACAATTGGCGCCTTAGCCAATTACCTGATATTTACGCCATACAAAGCCCCATCCGTAGCTTTAGGGCGAATAATCGGAATGAGATATCTTCCAGATGCAATTGAAAACACAGTGTCTCCTTGGGTCATGTTGGGTTTACTGATATTTTATTCCGTGGTGCTGCTGGTGCCAACGTATCTGTACTTTACCAAAAAATTTGAGGTGAAAGAATGAACATAACACGTCTAGGTCTAGTTTCGTTGATTGTAGGACTAATCTTACTGCTAAATGCTTCATCACAGCATGTGGGACTTAACATGATACACAGTTACGGCGAAATCGCACCCAATCAAACAGGCGGCTATGTATTGTTCATGGCACCCGTGGGAACTGGAAACTTCACCTGCGGTTACTATCGATATCCGGATAGGCCTGTTTCTATTCCAGAGCTTGATCCTTCATTGTTTGATGATGTTGTTTTGCCTGTGCACCTAAAAATCGAAGACCCCACAAACAAAACAGTGTTCGAACATGACATAGTTACACCTATCTCGTATGAAATGGACTTCAACGTGCGCGGCTTCTACAAAATCTACATCACAAACCAAGGAAACGAAACAACAGGCATCCCCATTGGTCTGCGGTTCACCCAGTACGAACCCATCAACAGGGAAGCAGACAAGTACCTGCTCAGCATAGTTTTAACCACATTTGGAGCGGTTGTCACAGCAGTAGGTTTTGTGGTAAGTTTTGTTTTTAAGCACAGAAAACAACGTAGTAACTTAGCCGTTAACAGCGGTTTGACTAAACATGTAATGGTTTCAGAGGTGCAGCCATGGCTCTGGTGAACCGTTTAAAATCTGTTTTCCGAGGATGGTTTCCTCACGACCCAAAGGTAACAGATTCGAGCCTGAAATTTGTTGAATCTAAAGATTCTAAACCCAAGCCTTGGTGGTGGACACCAATTTGGGTGCTTGCCATAATTGGGATTATTGTTTCAGGCGGTGTTACCTACTTTGTTTTAGACACCACGCTACTGCGCGCAGTCGGAGTGGTCCTTATTTTTCTGTTTGTTATAGGCTTTGCATATTACATCAGAGTCAAGCCGTCAATCAAAATCAACCGAGCAGTATACATAATGCTGGGAATAACGCCCATCGGGTTTGTTTTGTGGATTATCTGCAGTTATGTCTTCAACAAACTGATAGTAACCAGCGTGTCGGGCACTTTGCCTTTGTTTCTTG
>JAOZIC010000145.1:0-7512 GCA_026014605.1 Candidatus Bathyarchaeota archaeon | reverse complement strand
GTCTTCAACAAACTGATAGTAACCAGCGTGTCGGGCACTTTGCCTTTGTTTCTTGTAACTGGTGCGTTCTGTTTTGGTTTAGGCGCCCTAATAGGCGACCTGATAGGCAGACACAGAAACTATGTTCTGCCGATGAGCCCCTAATTTTTGTAAAAACTATTATCGACCTCTTTTTGTTTTGCGGGATAAAGGTTTAATAACCATTACGTAATACGAAAAACATAAAGTGTAACACTTGCGGGTTATTTTAACCCTAGAACCGCGCAGGACAGACAAAAACATGCCCGAAAAAGCGATAATAACCATGGAAAACGTTTCCACCGTGTACGAAGGCGAAAGCAGACCCGCAATCAAAGGAATTAACCTCACAATAAATCAAAACGAGCTTGTTTATGTTGTTGGACCAAACGCGTCTGGAAAAACAACCCTGCTCGAAACAGTAAACGGTTTACTTCCACCCTTCAAAGGCAAAGTAACCGTGTTCGGATTAGACATCCAAAAAAACGGAAAAAAAATCCGGTGCCAAATCGGATACGTCCCACAGGACTTTATGGTCAAACCAGGCGAACCCTACCGCGCAATCGACGTAGTATTGATGGGACGATACGGGCACATTGGCTTTCTTAAACAACCAACCGAAGAAGACAAACAAAAAGCATTAGACGCCATGAAACTAATCGGCATCGAAGACCTAGCCGACCGCCCAATGGGCAAACTCTCAGGTGGACAACAACAAAAAGTCATGCTTGCACGGGCACTGGCAAAGAAACCAAAAATTTTGCTTCTGGACGAACCTTTCAGCAACCTTGACCCCGATTCACGTGGACAGATACCGCTTTTGATAACAAAACTTCATGACGAACAAGACCTAACCACAATGATAGTTACCCACGACATTCACCACATGTTGGAACACTGCAACAGGGTCATCGTGGTAACTGGTGGCAAAGTAACCTTTGACGGAACCCCCGAACAGGCGTTACCGTTGGTGGAAAATCATCCTCACACAACTTCGTTGAAGGAGGAGCACCACCATTGATTTGGCTTGAATTCGCCATAATGCAACGTGCATTAATCGGGTGTGTTCTTGCAGGCTTTTTGATGGGCTTAATCGGCGTATTCGTTGTAAGAATGAGGCTTTCTGCAATAGGTTACTCTATGTCTCATGGAGCTTTTGCAGGCGCCGCATTGGGTGTGGCAACTGCTACAAACCCGCTTGCAACTGGGTTACTGTTTGCTTCAGGAACCGCTTTGGTAATTGGTCCAATTGCTGATAAGGCACGTTTGCATGCTGATACGATAACCAGCATCGTTTTTCCGTTGAACATGGCGTTGGCGTTTGTTTTTCTTACGTTGGCGCCTGAGGTGGGGCTTAGCAGTCAGGTTGCTAACGTTTTGTGGGGTAGCATAATTTCTATGACCAACAGTGACCTGCTGTATCTTACTACGTTGTTTGCGGTTACGTTGGCTGTTGTCTATTTTGTTTGGAAAGAACTGTTTGCCATAATGTTTAACCGAAAACTGGCAGAAGCAGACGGAATCAACACCAAACCGTTTGTTTATTTAATCATCTTTTTGGCAGGAGTTGTCATAACCTTTTCACTGAAACTGGTTGGAGGGCTTTTGATATATGCCCTGTTGTTTAACCCTGCTTCTACGGTGTTGCAGTTCTCTGAGAATATGCGAAAAGTAGTAATTGCTTCGCCTCTGGTGGGAATGGCAACAACTGTTACGGGACTGTTTGTTTCACTGTTTTTTGATTTACCCGTAGGGTCCTGTATCGTAATCGTGTCAACCATAGTATTTGGAGTCGCGCTTCTTCTTTCACCTAAACGAAGAAGAAAGGAGGAAAACGAAAAATGAAAAACACAAAACTGTTATCTTTTTGCATGATTTTAGCAATGACTTCGTTGCTGTTCGTAACCGTAGCACAAGCTCAAACCGAAGAAAAACCAATAATCGTATGCACAACAAGCGCCGTAGGCAGCGTAGTAGAAGCCTTCGTAGGCGAAACCGCCGAAGTACTCGTACTAGTACAACCTGGACTTTGTCCTGCAGACTTTGACATGAAACCCGGATACGTGGACGCTGTAAGCAAAGCAACAATACTGTTTAAGCAAAACATTCAAGGCGAATTCTGGCTCGACGGACTGCTTGAATCCGCAGGAAACCAAGACCTAACCGTGGTTGCAATTCCTGGAGTTTACAACACACCCGCTGGAGCAAAGAACTACATACGTGGAGTTGGCGGAAACCTCAGCCAAATCTTAGACATAGACCTTGATTCTGAAATCTCACAGATGCTAGCTGAAGTAGACGATGTAACAAACTATATGCAAACACAAGCACAGAACTATGGTGCGTCAAACGTGAAGGTCATTTGTATGGCTTGGCTTAAAACGTTCATTGAATCTGCTGGTTTTACTGTTGTTGAAACCTTTAATCCGCCCGAAACATTGTCTGCTGGTGACATAACCGCGCTTCTGGAAACTGCTCAAACTGAAGGTGTTGGTTTGGTAGTAGATAACCTGCAAATCGACGTAGAATTCGGCGAAGGCATAGCCTCCCAAGTGGGTGCAGAACATTTGGTGTTAACAAACTTTCCTGGAGCACTTCCTGGAACAGACACTTTAGCTGATATGCTAAAATATAACGCAGAGCAGCTGTTCAACGGCACAGTCACATGGCAGTCTACGTCTGAGCTTAAGACAGAAAACCAAGACCTAGCCAATCAGGTAACCCTGTTTCAGATAACCACCGCGTTGGCACTTGTTGTTGTAGCAGCCGAAGCCGTGTTGCTTTATGCACGAAGGAAAAAATAGGGAAAAAGTATGAACCAAAAAGAATACTTTGACAACGCAGCAAAAACTTGGGACAAAAAGTTTCTAACTCCCAAACTCTCCGCTTTTTTGGAGAAGCTAATCCCCCAATTCAAACTAGAAAAAGGACAAAACATACTAGACGTCGGAACAGGCACAGGCGTATTGATACCCTACCTAAGCAAAGCCGTAGGCGCCGAAGGCTCAGTAACCGCAGTTGACTTCTCAGAAAACATGGCACAGATAGCAAAAACAAAACATGTTCACCTAAAGAACGTCACCGTTAAAGTGGCAAACATACAAGAACCAACCTTTCCCGCAGAAACTTTCGATGCTGTCATATGTTTTGGCGTGTTCCCTCATCTGGAGAACAAACAAAAGGTACTCGAAAACATCAACAATATGCTAAAACCTAATGGCAAACTGGTTATCTCGCACGCACTTAGTAGCGAAGAACTCAAAGTTCACCACAAAAAGGTGTCTGCAAAGATGGCACATGCTATTTTGCCTGAACAACCAGAAATGACCCAACTGCTGGAGCAGAATGGTTTCACAAACATCAGCATCAAAGACGAACCCGGATGCTACCTTTGTATTGCTTACAAATCGGGTTAAACTTCATTTTTTTGTGTTACCTTAATATGTTAAGGTTCCCTAACAATTTTAGGGGAATCTTACTTGAATGACGACCGCATCTCCAGCAAAGCCGAAGACTACCTTCGCGCCATCTACGAAATTATAGCCCAAAAAGGGTTTGCCCGCATCAAAGACGTCGCACGAGAACTTGAAGTCAAACCCCCCACCGTAGTCGAGATGATGAAAAAGCTAGACGCCAAAGGCTTGGTGGTGTACGAGAAATACGGTGGAATAACTTTAACCCCTAAGGGAACTGCGATAGCCGAACTTGTTGAAAAACGGCACGAAACCTTCCGAAAATTTCTGGAAATACTGCTGGTTCCCAAAGACATGGCACTTAAAGACGCCCACATCCTTGAGCATGAGTTGCATTCTCAGACTATCATGCAGTTTTCGCGTTTTGTTGATTTTATAACAAAACATTCGGAGCGACCAATGTTCATTAAGCGGTGGCTTGACGAGTTTAAGAAATATTGTGAGCACGCAGAATCTGAAAGAAAAAGTAAGTAGACTCGTTTTTTCTTAGGTTGTGTGTATTAAAACCTAATCTTTGTTGGTTTTTGTGTTTGTTTCCTAGTTTTTTTCGGGCAAGATTTAGGTTCACCTAACTGTGTTTAGTTTGTTAAACAAAATTAGATTGCCCTAAAATTAGGTGTGTAACAAATGGAATTACAGCTAAACAACCTAGAGCCCGGACAAAAGGGCGTTGTAGTTGAAATCAAAGGAAGCGGCGCAACTAGGCGCCGAATCATGGACATGGGAATCGTCCGAGGGTCACTAATCAAAGTAATCCGCCGAGCACCACTGGGCGACCCCGTGGAGTTCGAAATCCGCGACTACAACCTAACCCTCAGAAAACGCGAAGCCGAGCACATATACGTCTCAGTGGAGGGTCAGCAGTGATGGAAATTCCTCTTGCGATGCTTCCTGTGGGTGCAAAGGGAAAAATTACCCGTATATGTGGTGGACGAGGCTTAGTTCGACGATTAAATGACATGGGTTTCATTCACGACGCTGATGTAACCGTTGTTTGTTCCCATTCTTGCCCAAACAATGGTCACGGTGGACCCCTAGTTGTAGAAGTGAAAGACTCACGAATCGCCTTCGGAAGAGGCATCGCCTTAAAGATAATGGTGGAGGAGGTCGAAAACTAATGGTCTATACCGTAGCACTGATAGGAAACCCTAACGTCGGCAAATCCGTTATATTTAACCACTTTGTGCCTGGAGCTAGGCAACATGTGGGAAACTGGCCTGGAAAAACTGTGGAAAAAAAGGAAGGCAAATGTGTCCACCGCGGAACTGAGCTTAGAATTGTTGACTTGCCTGGAACCTACAGCTTGACTGCACGCGCCGTGGATGAGCTTGTGTCCCGTAACTACCTTGTGGAAGAACACCCCGATGTGGTAGTTCACATAGTCGACGCATCTAACATCGAACGGAACCTGTATTTCACTTTCCTGTTGCTGGAACTAGAAGCAAACGTGGTTGTAGCCTTGAACATGTCCGATGTTGCCGCAGAGAAAGGCTACACCATTGACGCAAAAGAGCTCTCGAAACAGCTTGGCGTGCCCGTAATTCCTACTGTTGCAACTGCTAACAAGGGATTAGACAAACTAAAAGACGAAATAGTGCATGCCGCAAAAAGAGGCAACTTGTCTGCAGTTTCCAGTCTTGACTATGGCAAAGCCACTGAAAACGTGATAGACTCTGTTGTTCGTGTCATCAAAAAAGATGAAACACTGGCGAAGTATCCGTCAAGGTGGTTTGCCATCAAGCTGCTGGAGAAAGACGATGATGTACTGGAGAAAGTCAAAGGCACACAACATCAACGAGACCTCAGATTTGTTGTTGATAATGCGAAGAGTGTTCTTGGTGATGACCCTGAGATTGTTCTTGCAGACAAGCGTTACAGCTTGGTTAGTAAGATACTGGAAACCAGTCTGGTAAAAGGTGCCAAAAAGTGGACAGTAACAGACATGCTTGACAAGGTTTTCATTCACAAGTATCTGGGTATTCCAGTGTTCATCACCCTGTTTTGGGCGATGTTCAGGTTTGCCTATGACGCTTCTGCGCCGTTTATGGAAATAATTGGTCTTGTTTTCGAAACATTGGCTGAAGCAGCGGCGGGAATACCTAACGAGGTTCTCGCATCCTTCGTAGGGGACGGAATCTTTGGCGGCTTAGGGTTCATACTGACCTTCATACCGCCGATATTCTTCCTGTTCCTTGGAATATCCCTGCTAGAAGACAGCGGATACCTTGCCCGAGCCGCCTTCATCATGGACCGACTCATGTTCAAGCTGGGGCTCCACGGACGCTCATTCATTCCCATGTTGCTGGGATTTGGGTGTAACGTGCCCGCCATGATGGCTACCAGAAGCATCGAAGGAGAAAAAGACCGCTTAATCACGTTGCTGGTTAACCCGTTCATATCCTGTGGGGCACGGCTTCCAGTATACATCCTTATCGCAGGAGCATTCTTTGGAGCAATGGCAACCGCTGCGGTTTGGTCAATGTATTTCCTTGGAATCGTTGTTGCAATACTGCTGGCGCTGTTGCTAAGAAAAACACTGCTCAAAGGAGAACCTGCACCGTTCATCATGGAACTGCCCCTGTACAAGACACCCACAATCCGTGCATCTGTAACCCACATGTGGGAACGAGGAGTTCACTTCCTCAAAAAAGCTGGAACCTACCTGCTTGCAGGTGCGGTAATCTTGTGGTTCCTGTCAACATTCCCGTGGGGCGCCGAAGTGGAGATGTCTTACACTGGGCAGATTGGTCATTTGTTTGCTCCGCTGTTTGCGCCTTTAGGTTTCGACTGGAGAATCGTGGCGTCGCTGGTGTTTGCTTTGCTGGCTAAAGAAATCGCCGTGGAAGCCCTTGGAATAATCTACGCAGTAGAAGGAGAAACCGCAATCGCAGGCGCCTTAGTGTCAAGCTACAACCCTGTGGTGGGTTTCACTTTGATGGCGTTCACTCTGCTGTACATACCCTGTGTGGCAACAATCGGCACCATGAAAAAAGAGTCAGGCTCGTGGAAGTGGACAATCTTCCAGATAGTGTTGACCCTAGTTGTGGCGTATGTTGTGGGGTTGGTCATCACGGGAATAGGAGCAATGTTAGGATACACATAGAGGTGAATAATATTGGGATTTAACAAAAGTGTTGGAATGCAGCTAGCCGTTTACTCAACTGTAATAGGAGCACTATACGCAGTCTTCGGAATCCTCGAGATACTAGTAGGTTGGGGAGACCTTGTAGGAACAGGGAACTCCCCAATCGCTCCGCTAGAAATAGCTGGAGTCAACATAGTCCCGCCGGATGTCTTCGGTGGCGTCATGTTGATAATCATTGGAACCGTATACCTTACTGGAATAAAACAACAAAGCAAAGGCGAACGAGAAGGAATATCCTTCCTTTTTGTTGGCAGCCTTCTTGCTGCAATATTCTTCGGAGTATACTTGGCGATAATGCTCGCCAACGGAGTAGGCTACGTTTTCCAGTTTGAGGATTGGCTGGAGTGGATATGGCTCGACGACCTGCGACCTGGGCTATGGCTGTTCCTTACAGCTTTGCCGGGGGCATATCTAGCCTTTACAAAAAAGACTTGGAGAGAATAACAAGCGTTGATCAAAGAAGTCCTAACCCAGATACGTGACGGCGGGTTACTCAGCAAAAGCGACCTAGCCAACAAGGTTGGCGTCCAGTCATCCACGTTGGAGAGCGTTTTTTCTTTGCTCTCCTCTAAGGGTTATCTTAGAAATGTTGGTTCTGGGGACGTTTCCAAAGCGTGTATGAGTTGTTCAAGTTGCACGGGTTGCATGAAAAACTCGGCTGTGTGCACTGAATACGTGATTACAGAAAAAGGGAAAAATTACCTTGAACTAAAATAGCCCCTTTTTTTTGGTTTTTATTTGTGCTTTTAACCAAGTTGTTGTTTTAGTTTAGCATTTTGCCAGTAGTAATCAAACAGGTCTTTAACCCAGTTTAGAAAAGTGGGGTCGTTTCCGTAGAAGCCCCCGTAATCTAATCTTCCGTTATTGAATCGGAAG
>JAOZIC010000099.1 GCA_026014605.1 Candidatus Bathyarchaeota archaeon | reverse complement strand
GCAGAGTTAGTTCAAGAAAGCAGCGGAGAAGTTGTAAGCGAAGTAGCACGGTACAAACGGATTTTAGAGCGACAACAAAAAGCGTTGCAGAACCTAAAAGAGCCGATTGAAAAAAACAAGAGCATCGGCGATTTGATTTACCTGCATTTTGGGGAGTTACAGGCGCTTTTACAAAAAATTTTGGAACAAAAAAGAACAGGCATAACTTGGGAGCAAATAGCTTCAAACATGCTGGCGCAAAAGAGTGCAAACAGTTATCCTGAAATTTATTTTGAAAAGTTGGAGCCTAAAAACCAAGTTGTTCATGTTTCGTTAGACGGTCAACTGTTTTCGTTACAGTTCAACGAGACTATTCAGGCCAACGCAGACACGTATTATTCGCGTTCAAAAAAGGCTGAAAAAAAGCTTAAAGGCGCAGAAAAAACGTTGCAGGAAACGTTAGATAAAATCAAAAAAGCCGAAAAAGAGGTTAAACACGTAAAAGATGCACAGCAGCCACTAGCTAAAAGGCGCAAAAAAGAGTGGTACGAAAAGTTTCGGTGGTTTTATTCTTCTGACGGCTTTTTGGTAATCGGAGGCAGAGACGCCACAACAAACGAGATCATCGTCAAAAAACAGATGGACCCAGACGACATCATTTTCCACGCAGAAATAGTTGGAGCACCCTTTGTTTTGATTAAAACACAAGGAAAAACGGTGCCCGAACAAACCATAAAACAAGCTGCTCAGCAGGCTGCGTCATATTCCCGTGCATGGAAGGAACTGTTTACGGCTGTGAATGTTTACTGGATTCACCCCGACCAAGTTAGCAAAACACCGCCTTCTGGGCAGTCGCTTAAGAAGGGCTCGTTTATGATTCGTGGCAACAAAAATTTTGTTCGCGGAGTAGCTTTGCGGGTTGCTATTGGTGTAAAAGTTGATGACGACCAAGTTAGTGTTATCGGCGGACCAGTAGACGCGATTGCTAGTCAAACAAAAGCGTATGTGGAAGTTGTTCAAGGCACAACCAAAAGCAGTGATTTAGCCAAAAAGATTAGGCATATCGTTTCCCAGAAAGTTTCTGAAGACCTGAAAAGAACTGTAACTGCGATTCCCCTTGAAGATTTTCAACGCTTTATTCCGTTGGGCAGAGGAAAAATGAAGCGGGACTAGAGTTACTGGGTTACTTTTTGTTGGCTTTCTGTTCCGCGTACACAAAAATAATCGTGCAATAGTCCCAGCTTTTCTGTTAATGGGCACGCAGGGCATATGCACCCAGACTCTTTGGTTATGCATGTGGCGCTTGCGCCTAGTACGCAATACATTAGTTCTTTGTTTTGTTGGGCGCATTCGTTATATGTGGGGCAATCTGGACAAATACAAAGAG
>JAOZIC010000041.1 GCA_026014605.1 Candidatus Bathyarchaeota archaeon | reverse complement strand
TCATGTCCCTGCTCATATCGTGATAGTATGTTGGCATTCCAAGGGCTATTGCGTCTGCTTCTTGTAGTTCTTCAGGGCTGACATAATATTTTACGTCAACGTTAATCCCAACAACGGATTTTGCGCCTTCTTCTATGGCTCTTGCCATTTTTTCTGTGTTACCTGTTTGGCTGTAGTAAACAATAAGCAAGTTTAGATTCTTGGTCAACTTCTCAAACCCCACAATAGTAAGGGTTGGTTAACGAATTAACTTTTTGGATATGCAGAAATTGTTTGCACTTTGTGGACTGTTTGAAGCTTTCAAGAAAGATATTTATGTGAAGCAACCGACTCCAACAGTCTAACAAAAGTCTAACGATGCATTCACTACAGGGAGTTGCAAACAACGAAGGGAATTGAACTGGTGCTATTGGCTGTTGGCGCGGTGATTGGTGCGGTTTTGCGTTACAGAATTGGTTGTTCAGACGTTGTTGTTGCAGGTCTTTGTGTAAACGTGTTAATCGTCAATGTTATCGGCAGCTTTGTTTTGGGTTTGTTTTCGGTTTTTTCTCCAGCACTTAATTTACACGCAAATTTTGCACTATTTGTGGCAGTAGGTTTTTGCGGTTCACTCACCAGCATGTCCTCCTTTGCCCTTGACACAAGCAACCTGCTGGATAATAACAGCTTCAATCTTGCTGTTTTGAACATACTCAGTAACGTTGGGTTGTCGTTGGGGGCGTTGATTTCCAGCAGGGCAATCGGCACAGTCATAATTGAAAATTTACTGCACTAAGTGCACCATACTTTTGCTGGCTGACGTGTTTGTTTCTTGCATTACTTTTAAATGAATTTTGATGATATTTACTTTAAACAACATGGAAAGTGCGTTTATGGCGTTAACACAAACAGCAGAAATAGGGATAATAGGCGGAACAGGCGTCTACGACCAAGAAAGTTTTGAAGACGTAAAACAGGTAAAAGTTTTCACACCGTTTGGCGAAACCTCAGACCTTGTCTCGGTTGGGACATACAAAAACGTAAAAGTCGCGTTTATTCCAAGGCACGGCGCAAACCACACAATTCCCCCGCACAAAGTTAACTACCGAGCCAATATTTGGGCACTAAAACAGTTGGGCGTAAAACGGATAATTGCCTCTGCCGCAGTTGGAAGTCTGCGCGAAGATTACGGTCCAGGAACCTTTGTGATTCCAGACCAGTTCATCGACCGCACCAAAAAACGTTTAGACACATTTTACGAAGGCGGACAAGTAGTCCACATTTCCGCGGCAGACCCGTTTTGTGAGCAGCTCAGACAGTTTTTCATAACAACTGCCCAAAAACAAGGGTTAGATGTTAAAAAAAGTGGAACATATGTCTGCATTGAAG
>JAOZIC010000006.1 GCA_026014605.1 Candidatus Bathyarchaeota archaeon | reverse complement strand
ATGAAGCACTGGACGCAATTTTTTTGGCAGACCCAGAAACGGGAATAATTGTAGATTGCAACATTGCTGCTACAAAACTGGTTGGCAGAACCAAATCAGAATTGATTGGAGCACACCAACGAATACTTCATCCTCCAGACAAAATGGAGGGAGACTTTACTGAAGGATTCAAAAAACATCGAGACAGAACATCAGAACCAATTGTTGAAACACAGATAATAACAAAAAGCGGAAAAGTCAGAGATATACTTATCAAAACCTCTGATTTAGAAATCGAAAACAAGAGAATACTTCAGGGGACATTTCGTGACATAACTGAGCGAAAAAGGGCAGAGAATTCAATTAAAGAAAGCGAAAAACGGTTCAGAGAATTAACTGAATTACTACCCGAGATAGTTTTTGAAACAGACATAACAGGCAAACTTACGTTCTTAAACAAGGAAGGTCTTGAAAAAATCGGATACACCCCAGAAGATTTCAAGAAGGGAATAAGCACACTTGCCCTGATAAGCCCTGAAGAGCACGAAATTTGCAAAAAAAGAATTGCAAAGATATTAAACGGTGAAAGTCAAGGTCCAAACGAGTACACTGCAGTAAGAAAAGACGGAACAACATTCCCGATTATAATACATTCTGCCCCAATTTTGGACGACAAAAAAGTAAAGGGAATACGAGGCATAATAGTAGACATAACCGAACACAAAACAGCAGAAGCCGCAATTCATAAAGAAAAAGAACTGCTTGAAATGGTTACAGCTAACAACGCTGCAATACTTGTAGTTATTTCAAAGGATTACCGTGTTCTTTGGGCAAATAAACAACTGAAACAAATTTTTGGTGATATCGAAGGAAAAAGCTGCTATACCTCACTACCTTTGCGTACAAGCAAGTGCCCTAACTGTGGCATTGACGAAATACTCGCGACAGGAACAAACAGAGCCGTTCATGAGCATCAAATAACAGATCCAAACGGTAACTGGCACTGTTTTGAGATTACTGCGGTTCCAATATGGGATTCAGATGGTAACCTAAAAGCGGTTTCAGAAACGATTTTAGAAATAACTGAACGAAAAAACGCCGAGCAAGCACTAAAAGAATCAGAAGAAAAATTCCGTGCAATCAGTACAGCCGCAAAAGAGGGAATTGTTTTACTTGACGAAGACGCAAAAATTGCTTACTGGAATCCTGCTTCAGAAAGAATTTTGGGGTATGCTAAAGAAGACGCGTTAGGCAAAAAAATTACCCAGCTTTTGTTACCCGAACACATGCAAGAGTTTACCTTCAATGAATTTAATAAACTAAAAACAACAGACCAGAATAACCCAGCTATGATGACACAAGAAATGTCCGTCATTAGCAGTTCAGGAAAAACAATTCAAATCGAAATATCTGTTTCAACATTAAAACTGAAAGGAAAATGGCACGCATTAGCCACACTAAGAGACATAAGTGAACAAAAAGCAGCATGGCAATCAGTAGAACAAACAACAAAAGCTCTAGTAGTGGTTAACGAAAAACTCGGTGTTGTAGGCAAATTGACTCGACACGATGCTAGAAATAAACTGTCTGTTATTTTAAACAACTTGTATCTAGCTAGAAAACACATGAAAAACTGCGAAAACGTCAAACCATTCTGTGAAGGAGTCCAAGAAGCCGTACACCAGATTGAAAAAATCTTTGAATTCACACGAACATATGAAATGCTAGGCGTTGAAGAATTAACCCCAACCAACATAGGAACAAGTGTTTCAGACGCGTCCCATCTGCTAAGTTTAGACAATGTTAGATTAGTAAACAAAGTTGATAATTTAACTGTTCTAGCAGATTCTTTGCTCCAACAACTCTTTTACAATCTAATGGATGATTCACTCAAACATGGAGAAAAAGTCTCCCAAATTCAAGTCTATTACCAAGAACAAAAAGACCACCTGAAACTGGTTTACGAAGATAACGGAATTGGTATACCTGAAGACGAAAAAGAGCTCATATTCAAAGAAGGCTACGGCAAAGGCACAGGTTATGGCTTGTATTTGATTAAAAAAATCTGTGAAGCATACGGTTGGACAATCAGCGAAGTTGGAAAACATGGTATCGGCGCGAAATTTGTTATGACAATTCCTAACTCAAGCGAAGATAACAGACCAATGTTTCAGATTGACCAGAAAGAAGGTCATACTGGTTTGAAGTAATATCTGGTCCAGCAAGGCCACGTTGAAGATGGTTCACATTCAAAATCTGTTTTTAGTTCCATGCCAACTTTGAGTTGCTCAGGTTGTATGTCTTTAATTATTCCAGGTAGACGTAAACCGTCATTGAATTCTACAATTCCAACACAGTAGGGTACCATAGACTGAAACTGTTCGGGTGCAACATGTATTACGGTGTAACTGAGCAGTTTTCCGGTTCCGTTTAGTTCAATCCATTCAATGTCGGTACAAAAACATTTGGTGCACATTGGCTTTGGAGGCAGAACTATTGTGCCACATTTTGAACATTTGGCAGCCATTAACCGTTTTTCTTTAATAAACAGGTAAAAACTTGATACAGTAAAAGGATGAGATTCAGACAATTTTAATCGCTCCTATAAACATGTACACTAGATGTAGCCCCTGACCCACCAACATTATGAGATAACCCAATTTCAGCACCGGTTACCTGCCGTTTATCCGCTTGTCCGGTCAACTGTAGATAAATCTCGTAAGCCTGAGCGGTTCCTGTTGCGCCAACGGGATGTCCTTTTGATTTTAATCCGCCGCTTGGGTTTACGGGGATTTTGCCGCCCAGTTCAGTTTCTCCGTTTTGAATCAGGTTACCGCCTTTTCCTGTTTCACAAAATCCTAGGTCTTCGTAGGCTAAAATTTCAGCGATAGTGAAACAGTCGTGAACTTCTGCAACATCCACATCTTTGGGTGTTACACCAGACATTTTGTAAGCCTGTTTTGCTGCTACCTTTGCGGCTTTAAGAGAAGTCAATTCTTCGCGTTCGTACAATCCGATTGTGTCGCTTGCTTGACCTGAGCCGATTATGTGTACGGGTGTGTCAGTGTATTGTTTGGCGATTTCTGGAGCAGTTAAAATTAAACAGCTGGCGCCGTCGGTTATCAGTGAGCAGTCATAGAGTTTTAGTGGGCTTGCAACCATTTTTGAGGTCAATGCTTTTTCAAGGGTTATTTCTTTTTGCATGTGTGCTTTTGGATTTAATGTTCCGTTATGGTGGTTTTTTACTGCTACTTGTGCTAGGTTTTCTTCTGTTGTGCCATATTTGTGCATGTGTGCAGTAGCCATAAGGGCGTATAGTCCAGGAAATGTGATTCCGTTCCATTGTTCAAACGGAAAATCTGATGCCATTGCTAAATATTCGGTTACTTCTGCTGTTGTTCGGTGAGTCATCTTTTCAACCCCACCAACCATAACAACCTTGTGTAAACCAGAAAGTATAGCATAAATTCCGGTTCTTAGCGCAGAACCAGACGAAGCGCATGCAGATTCAATTCTTATTGCAGGTTTTGGCAACAAACCCGACCAATCAGCAAGTGTTGGTCCTGTGTGTCCTTGGTGTTCATACGATTCTCCCATTTGGCCAACAAATAATGCTTCAACATCTTGAATGGGGTCTAGATTTGGGCACCTTTCAAAAGCTTCTTTGGTTGCTTCAGCAAAGAGTTCTCGGCACATTAATCCTTCGCGTCGTCCAAACTTGGATAGACCAGCAGACACTATTGATACTAACGGTTTAGTTGCCAAATATTGAACCTCATTTAACAGTGTGCTACATAGCAATTAGTAAAGGTTACTTATCGTTCCGAATATGTCGACACTCTACGGTATTGTGCCAGAAAATAATTCTAACATTATGGAGTGGTTACTTGTAATGTTGGGAGATTTACTGAGTTTCAGAGCAAAAGGGAATTAGACAGGAAAACCTAATACAGTAAACCCGCCCCCTACGTGATATTAACGCAGGAATCTGAAACTTTTTCAGCTCTCCCACTGGTGCATAAGTTAATGACAACCAGCTTATAATGTTTAACATAGATTCAGCGTGATAACCTGATTATTTGTTCGGCTAACAAAAAAGTTATGAAGAAACGTGAACAAATATTCTTGTAGGTTTTAGAAACATGTTATCCGAAATACCAATCAAACTAGAAAAAGTTGGAAAAGAACATCTCGACCGCGAAATTTTGCGACTAGCCATAATTGCCGAGTTGGATGCAATAAACTTGTATGAACAGTTGGCGGCTACAACAAACAATGAAGCAATACGAGAAATATTGTTAGACGTTGCAAAAGAAGAAAAAACTCATGTCGGCGAATTCCAGACACTGCTTCTACGAGAAGACAAACAACAAGTTGAAGAACTGCAAAAAGGGAAAGAAGAAGTTGAAGAAGAACTAGGCATTTAGCATTCAACTTTTTTCCTGATAATTTAAATTAATGAACTGCATTATCATTGGATATGCCTTCCAAAAAAGCACGTCGAAGTCGTCCGAAAAGAAAAGAAAGCGGTAGCAACAAAAAGACAATAATACTTATTGCAGCCGTTTTGATTGTCATAGCTGTTGTAGTGGGATATTTTATGTTACCTCAAACTCCAAAACAAGTATTGCTTCAAACAAGCATGGGAGACATCACAATCGAATTACGTACAGACATGCCAATCACCGTGAACAATTTCCTGAATCTGGTTGAACAAGGCGTGTATGATGGAACAATTTTTCACAGAGTAATTGCTGAATTCATGATTCAAGGCGGCGACCCAACAGGTTCTACTTATGTTCCAACAATCAAAGACGAGTTTACAAGCAACAACGTAAATCAAAGAGGAACAATCGCGATGGCAAACCAAGGAGTAGAACGCCCTAACTCGGGAAGTAGCCAATTTTTCATAAATGTGGTGCACAATGACTATCTGGATGATTATCACCCCGTTTTTGGTAAAGTAATCGACGGAATGGACGTTGTAGACAAAATCTCAATTGTGGACACAGACAGCAACGACAGACCACTAACCGAGGTTAAGCTGATAAAAGCAGTTGTACTCAACTAACCATTTTTGTGGTTTTACAGAGAGTTTATGAGCTAGGGATTGAAAAGAAAACCAGTCCCCCAAACTGGTTAATTCTGCTACCTGCCGCAGATTCAGAGTTAACTACTCGTGTTTTCACTTTCTTGTTTTGAGCAATTTGTAACAACCGATGAACCTTGCTCTTGGTTTTGTTAGTTGCCAAATATCTGTCGGTAAGCAAAAGGTACTCAGTTTTGAATTGACTGTTTCTGTTTCGATCGTATATGTTGTCTTCAATCTCTTTTAGCGAATACAAAACAACAACATCATCATCTGCGCGGTAAAGGTTCTTTTCTAGCACATCAACTATTTGACTTGCTTCGTCCGAAGTTGTTTGCTCAATTAAGTCAGTGAACTGCTTAGTTTTGACCAATGCCCCTACTTCAATTGCACTGTTTGCGGAGCCAACCAACTCACCGAAGTTTGCTTTATTTGAGCCCTTTGATTGAATCAAATACCTGTGATGTTTTCGTATATGTTCCAAAAATTCTGACGCGTACGTTGTTCGTGCAGGAGCACTGACAACCACACTTCGCACACCTTCATTTAGAACGGGTTTGATAGCTTCAATTACTGATTCGTGAAAACCATACAAGTTTTGGGCGTCTGTTCGTCTGCCAGTATACTGCAGGTTTTTGAACGGTTTTACCACTTGGCTAAACACTTGCCAAATCATGGTATGGTTGTCTTCAAACCCGACAAGAAGCGCTACGGGATAGCCACGCTTGTACCGACGTTTACGACTCAAATCTGTTACCTTGCCCGCTACAATATTCTATGAACAAATGGATGATGCTACATAAAAAGGGGGCTTTACAGAAAAAATAATACCTAGTCTAAAGTCGTTTTCCTCTTTAGCGACAGCCCTTCAATCAAAAAGAGTGCCAAAGCAATCGCCGTGATAACGGTTAGATACACGAACAGCATGTCTGGATTTATACCAAATGAAAAGTATCGAATTGCAATAGTGACCAACTCTGCACCCAGCAATCCAGTGAAAAATAGTGAATAAAAAATCAGTCGTGGCACCAAGGTTTTGCCAAGCCACAAAAATCCACTGATTTTGGCTTTTTCTTTGAAGATATATCTGCCTTCTTCGTTTCTTTCGAGCAACCCTAATTCTTCAAGCTTTTGTAAATGCCGATAGGCTACACTGGAACTGCTAAGGCTTGCACCCCTCATGACATCGCGGGGACCAACAGGTTTACTCTCCTTTATTACATAGGAGTAAACCGTGAAGGTTTTACCTACAAGCTCCATCGAGTTGCCGTTTGACATTTTTTTACCTCATTTTTTAATTGAATGGCACATAGTACCTATACATTGGTGGTTGACGTAAATCGGTGCTGTTTATTTCCGAGTCAGGGATTATGGTATTATACAAAAATCCCGTACCATATTTGTTGAGTGTAACCTCTGTTACTACTTGGGGTTCAGACAAAACAGTATGTTCTTTTGAATCTCCTGTTACAGTAAAGCTTCCTAATCGTTCAATACTTAATGTGATATATTCTGGTGAACCAAATGTAGGAACCCAACTGTTTCCAGTGCTAGACGAGGAACACAGCCATGAATTATCAGTGCCAGTATCTAATATACCTCCGGTCCCTGAAACTATTTCGCCATCGTTGAAATTCCTTTGGTCAAAAACATCAAAAACAGGAAGTTGTACAGATTCATTGTAAACTACACTTCGATATGTTTGTTCACTTCCAATTAGTCCTTCTTGAGACGAGAAAGAAAGAAGGAAAATTTCCGTTTTTGCATCACATTGAGTGCCCTCTTCGGATAAAAGAGTGAAATTTATTGCGACATAGTGTGAAACATTAGTTATGTTTTGTGTTGTCACAAAAAAAGTGATGTTCATTGGTGTGGTAAACCAATAACCTTCTGGATCAGTGAAAGAACGCGGTTCTATAACCGTTCCGTTCACATCTTGGAAACAGAGCATTGATTGGTTATGTTCTTCAACGTACGCATAAACTACATCGACATCAAAAAGTCCTGTACTGCTTGCTACAACGGGCGCTACAACAATGTTTGTGTACAATAGAGGTGTAGCTAAGAATACCCCCAGAAACAAAGCAACGATGCTTCCTGGAAGGAGTTTTGAGCCAAGATTCATGCGCACTCAATCCACCGTATTGTATAGGCAATATGTTATTTATAGCTCTATTTAAGGAACATTTTGTTCTGCTTTAAGAACAGATTCAAAAACAACTGGAATTTAACTGAAGGAAATTTATTGAAATGTTTGGTTTAAATCATCAAGACTCCATGTATTATTTGCCGAAGGTTTATATTCATAAACTCTTAGTAAAAGCCAAATTCAAACAAGAGCGTAAAAAACATGAGTAAACTAGCAAACCCAGCTCCTCTGGGGCTATTTGGTTTCGGAATGACAACAGTGCTTCTTAACATTCACAACGCAGGCATTTATCCACTTGGCGCAATGATACTTGCAATGGGACTGGTTTACGGCGGATTAGCCCAAGTAATCGCTGGAGCAATGGAATACAAAAAAGGTAACACCTTTGGTACAGTTGCTTTCAGTTCTTACGGCTTATTCTGGTGGTCCCTAGTTATCTTGCTCCTACTCCCCAACTTTACATTACTTGACCCAGCAGTTGTTGCACCCGACAGCACAGCAATGGCAGCATACTTCTTCATGTGGGGCATGTTCACACTATTGATGTTCTGCGGTACACTCAACAAAAACCGAGCAATACAGTTTGTTTTCGGCAGCCTAGTTGTATTATTCTTCCTGCTAACCGCAGTAAGATTAACTGGCGACACCGGACTACTGCTAACGGTTACTGGAATCGAAGGAATCATCTGCGGTTCAAGCGCAATCTACACGGGCATTGCCGAAGTATTAAACGAAAACTACGACAAAACAGTGCTCCCATTGTGTCCAGTAAACAAGTAAAAGGCTTAGAGCAAGTTTTTTACAAGTTTACGCCCCTTATTCTTTTTTAAACACCAAACCAACCATATAGTAGGTTTTAGATGTGGAACGTTTCCTGTACAAAAAAGAAATACTAATCGACGACTCAGGATGGGGCGACCTAATACTGGGCGTAGTAATAGGGGCTCTTAAGCTTCCTGAAGGCAAATACATGGAACGCCGCATCCCGATTAGCTCGTTTCAGCCGCCACATTTTCAAAACAAACGATACCTGGACGACGCAGTAAAAATCGCAGAGGAAATCGTAAAAGTGATGCAACCCGACGAAGACACAGTCTTCAAAGTTTGCACAGGATACGTACTTTCCAGCATCCGACGCTACCTTAGAGAACAGGGATTCAAAGTAGAAGAAATCGAAGTTACGGGCGAACTTCAAGAACTAGTAGAACGAAGTTTTGGGTACTGGTGCAAAGAAGTAGGAATCGACTTCGAACGCACAGAAGGAAAACGCAGCTTCAACTTCTTTATAGAATGGGTTGCAGAAAAACCGCATCTACGAGAGAATCTAGTAAAAACAGGTTGGAAAAGCTGGAGCAACCGCTGGCGTGAAATTGCCTACAGAAAAAAGTCATAAAACAAATAATCTATGGTCTAACATGTGGTTTAGTTAGAGTTTCAATTAATGCAATTAAAAAAGAGGGTTATGTGGTGTATTTCTTTTTGATTAGCACCGCTCCGACAATCGTAAATAACGTTGCCGTTGCAATCACAGCAAGGTACACTGAATAGTTTGGTTCAGGTTCCGTTTGTGCAGCAGACGAGTCGTCTTGTGTTGGAATAGTTCCGTGGGTACCTGTTGGGTGGCTGTATTCTATTTCTCCAGTGTCTGCCCAGATTCCCAGTTGCCATGCAGTAATTGTGGAATTCGGGTAGTTTAATGGAATTTCAATAAACCAGAATGGATATACTGTAAACGGTTCTCGTGGTAAGAGCCGAAAATCAGTTGTAATGGAGTCTCCAAAACTTAGTTTGGAATTAGTTGCATTGTTTGCTTGTTGTTTAGCGATTGTTATGGCGTCATTTTCTTGAACAGTTACTGTTTCACTGCCTATTTCGTAAAGGTCCCATCCAGTCGTGAAGCCTTTCAAAAATCCATCGTTGAACCGAAGTACAATCCCCTTCGGAGAGTCAGCGCCATTTAGTGTGTACATGAAATGTATTGAAGCAGATGTACCGTCGGAGTTAAGGGTAATTTTTCGTTTTAGATTTCCCATGATTGCATTTATCGAATCTATGTTTGTAACTGAATTCATTGAATTCTGCAGTTCTTCAATGTACTGAGCAGCAGTGTTGGTTTTTAGTCTTTGAAGAATAGTATTTGTTGCATCAATAATGTTTGATGAAAGCGATTCAACATAATGTGCAGAATCCAGTGTACCATTAACAACGCTAGTGGTTACAAAAAGTAATTTGCTGTCCACAAACCTCAAATGAACTGATACGTTGCTCTGCTTTGATTGCAAGCTGTACGTCAAATCTTCTTGAAGGCGACCGCCGTAATCATCAGGATTATCTGCAGAATATTTTGATAGCTCCAGTGTGTACTCGTCCATATTGAAACAAAAAATGTTTGTAATTACTGAAAGTGATTCGTCATAAACAGTTACGTCAGAAGAAATTGCTTGTTCAATAGGTACAAACCAAATAGTAGTTAATATTGCAAAAAGAACCAAAGCAACATAAAACTTGTTTCGTAAAGTTGTCATGTTTCCTTGCCATCAACTTTGTATGATGCAAATAGTGCACAGTGAGTCACTATTTTCTATTTTTTGATTAAATTGAACATGTAATTAATGGATTCAAAAGATATAAACCTACATTTTAGAACAATTCTAAAACACGTTTTAGACGGGATTTATTCGATTAATTTTAGGATGTCTTCTTGGACGTACTGTATTAATTCTTCTTTTGTTGCTTTGCTAAACAGGGTTACTACACTGTTTCGTGTAATCCCCATTGTAAGCCCACGGTTCTGAGCTACAAAAACCACGTACCAGATTTGTCCATGCTTCAAGTAATCCTGATACAATTGAGTATCCGCAAGGTCTGAACCAGCCAAACAAGTCTTTTC
>JAOZIC010000106.1 GCA_026014605.1 Candidatus Bathyarchaeota archaeon | reverse complement strand
AAAAATTCTGGTGGTTAATTAAATCTGATAGATGTACCATTTCAACAAAAAGGTCAGTTAGTTTTCCCTTTTTTGGTGACCTACGTTTTCTGACTAATTCTCCTGAATCAGATACATATACAATCCATTTGACCTGTGCAATAGGGTAAACCAGTCTTACCTGATTTGTTGATAGCAGTTTGCCTAGTTTGTTTTTGATTGCGGACAGGTTTTTTGTCTGAATCTCAATCAACAAATCATCTTTTACAACGTCAACAACAAAGTCGTCAACCTTGACCTCAACTTGACCATCAGCAACTGAGTACCAATCTTTGAGGTCATTGTGCAAAGAATACTCGGTCATAACGTTTCAACCATTTTTTGGATAGCTTGTTATCAATTAAATTCTACATATGTCTGATTCCAGTAGTAGATGTGCGTGTATTCTGGTGCTAAAGGAAAGTTTTCATCCTCATATACGATGTCTGTTTGTAATCCGTGGTCTGCGAGAACAGATTGCATAAGGTTCCAGATTTGTTGTGTTTTGTCGTCGGGTTTGAAGATTCCCCAAATTTTGTCGGTTGGTGCTCTTGTTCCCCACCCATAGTTTTCGGGCAAAACCAAAACAGAATCAGCCGACACAGAACCATGGACGACATTCGGGTTTTTTACGACGTCATTCCAGAAAGATTCTACTGCCTCGAAATGTTCGTCTTGCATTGTTCCGTAAGGGTTACTGTCGTCGTTGTAGTAATTGAAGACAACAAAGTATTTTGCTCCACATTTGTACGAATCCTTTAGTTGATTGAATATTTCTGGTCCACTGTCAAGGTAAGGGGCACGCGAATATTTCCAAGTAACAACTACGCCCCAGTCTTTGTTCTGCAGTTTTGCGGCACCCCGTAACAGTGCAATCTGCTGAGAAAAGGTGTGATTCCACCCCAGATGCCCCAACATTATGTCGTATCCTGTTAGGTAATCAAACCAGTAAAGGGCATAATCAGAAGACAAAACAGTTGTTAAATCACCCAAATAGTTGACGCTGTCTTGATTAAGGGTAACAAACTTGTTTGCGGTTTCATTTACGTCTTTGAGGGGCTTCACACTTTGAAGCTGCTCATAAGTTGCATAATCGGGCAAATTAGCAATTTGGATACTTGCTAACGTAGCGTTGGGTTCGTCCACTTCGATTGAGCCATCGGAATAAAACGTTGCATAAACTCCTTTTTCGTAGCCATCAGTATTGTTCAAGTTTTCAGGCTCCGCAGGAAGTGACAAATGAATAACCCCGCTGATTTCATAATGGACTATTACGCCGTCAGGTTTTTCCAAAACAACATCGCCGTAGCGGGTCTTTACTATTGACTCTCCTGTGGTTTCGTTTCTGAACTCTACGT
>JAOZIC010000055.1 GCA_026014605.1 Candidatus Bathyarchaeota archaeon | reverse complement strand
AACTGAACCCCGAAGCTACTGTTGCCAAACAAGGTGTACCCTGCGCCGTCGATTATTATGTAATCTTTCTCAACAATAAGGGGACCGTCAACGTCTCCAGTCAGACGATAATAATTTCCTGTTCGTTCAATATTGGTTGTGCCCTCAACAGTTCCATCCTCATGAATGTAGTTTTTGGTTTGTGCATGGGCTACTTCGATTTGGGAAAAACAAACAACGCTACAAACAAGTAAGAACAAAACAAACGTTGATGCAGTTCTCTTCATTTTATACCTAAAAAATACATGTAATACAGGTATGAAAAGCGTTTTTGTCAAGAAACATTGACCAACAAAAAAGAAGAACAGAAAAATCAGGCATGAACTAGGTCAATATTCCTTGACAAAAAATCTTTTGTTGAGCGCTAATGACGTAATATTTGTGAGAGCGGTGAAAGCCAAAACTGCACCGTTACGCATGGTTACGATGTTTCTGTTTTTAGTCGTATCTGGGTTAGTGTTAACCGATTTAGTGTCAGCAAATTTTAGTCCTGCAAGCTCATTGTTATCGCCCAGAAACAAAACATACACCACGGACAGCGTACCTTTGAGCTTAGAGTCTAAAGTCCCAGCGTATCTTTGGGAGGGCTGGTACTACAGTTTGAACCTCACTGTAACTGAAGTGTGTTACAGTCTCGATGGAAATGCTAACCAATCTGTTGAGTTCACGTTTTCAACAAAAGGAGAAGCCCCAAACAGAGAAGCAATCTACAAAGTAGACACAACTATCGAGGGACTGTCTGATGGACTGCACAATATAACGGTGTATTTGAAAGATGAAGATTACGTTGTTTCTGCCCCTTTTGAGAAGTTCACGGTAGATACAACAGGTCCAGACATCGAGTTTTTGTCACCAGAAAATGAAACATACTATACAAGGGACATACCCGTGAACATTACAACCAATGAAAATGTTGCGTGGATTATCTACAACATAGATGGGTACAAGAACTTGACAACTGCAAAAAGTATTATGATGAATAACTTGTCGGAAGGCATACACAAAGTTACAGTGCACGGCGAAGACCTATTTGGAAACAAAGGAACCCCAGAAACAGTCACTTTTACAATAAGCAATGAACCTAAACCAGAACACGTGTCAGAGCAACCAGAACCGTTTCCAGCAACATTGATTGCAAGTGTTGGAGCAGTAACCGCAGTTACCGCTGTTTGTTTTGTGGTCTACTATAAAAAATACAAAAAGTGACTTCACGTGCACGTCTTGGTTGGATAAAATATTATATACAGTTCCAGATTGACATCTTTTCATAAAATAAAGGCTGGACATGCAAGTGTCAAATCTTGATTATGGGAACTGGGTTCCTAAACGGCTTATCTACGGCGCAGTTATGATTG
>JAOZIC010000147.1 GCA_026014605.1 Candidatus Bathyarchaeota archaeon | reverse complement strand
AACCTGTTTTGAGGGCTTATGTTCAGGCAACCCTACCACCCAAACGCTTTCTTAACTTCAAAACGTAACATTCACCCTGGTCTGGTTGCACGAACAAAAATAATCACTCTCCTTGAGACTGATGTTTCAACAACCAGAAAGATTGCTCAAAAAATGGGTCTTAGCAATTCTGGGGTTCTTTATCACCTGCATTTACTTGAAAAAGAAAATATTCTGCAACACAAAGGTGTGCGGTCTTATGTTTGGCAATTAACTGGTGTTGGGCAACAAACGCTGAAAATCTAATTTTTGGACTAGAATGGGCAATCACACGGGTTACAGTGACACTTGGGGCACTTGTTGTCATATTTTGAAAGTGCCGCTTTTTCTAAATCGATGTCAACCACATTAGCCAAAGACGCCAACCAAGCCAAAACGTCTGCAAACTCCTTTTTTGCGGCTTCCATGTCCCCTTCTTCTAGGGCTTCTCTTAGTTCTTTTACTTCGTCTTCAAGCCAGTCTAGGGTCTGGTCTTTTCCTCGTTTGGAGTCTCTGGAAAAATATAGTTGATGCATCAGTTTTTGGAACTCGTTGATTTGCATTTGTTTTCCCACCTTAACGTGATTGTTGTCCAGTTGTTTAATTCTAATAAGGGTTTAAACCCTTTTTAGAAGTTATTTTCTTTGTTTGTATCCTTCGATACAACCCTGTTTGATTTGCCTTACCAGATCAACAATCTGCGGCAGAGTCTCTTCTGGTTTCTTTAGGTTCTTAGCGTAAATTCGGGCATATGCGCTTCCTGCTATTGCGCCGTCTGCGCCTGCGGCAACTACGTTTGCGGCTTGCTGTTTGTTGGAGATGCCAAAACCTGCTAGTAGGGGCATGTCTGTGTGTTTTCTTACTCTTTGAACCAGTTTTAGTGTCGAGTCGCCTAGGCTTTCTCGGGCACCTGTTACGCCTTGAACACCAATTACGTAAAGGAATCCCGACGCAGTGTCTGCGATTTTCTTTAATCTGTTTTCGGTGGTTGTTGGGGCTATCTGGAATATTGGGTGTATTCCCGTTTTTTTGCCTTCAGTTATTAATTCGTCTGCTTCCTCAACTGGGACATTGGGAACGATTATGGCCTGAGCGCCAGCTTGTTTTATTTCGTTCAAAAAGTTGCCTACGCCTCTGATGTAAGGGATGTTATAGTACGTTGTTACTACGATGGGGTTGTCTATGCCTTTTTCTCTGAGCGTTTTGATTGCTTGAATGCATTTGCTGGGTGTAATACCTTTTTCTAGGGCTCTTTCACATACTGCCTGAAATGTTGGGCCATCCGCGGTTGGGTCAGAGAACGGGATTCCAAACTCTAGGATGTCTGCTCCGTTTTTGGCTAATGTTTCGAGCAGTTGTAGGGAAAACTCTTCGTTGGGGTCGCCAAAGT
>JAOZIC010000143.1 GCA_026014605.1 Candidatus Bathyarchaeota archaeon | reverse complement strand
TATGTTTGCATTCTAGGCATGCTGTACAGTTGGTTGGGTTTGTGACTATTGGTTGTTCTTCAAACCACTCTAAAACTCCGAAACTGCATGCCTTAACACATTTTTTGCAGCCATTACATCGGCGGTAATCAACTTTGATTTCTACAACCATGTTTTACTTTTTAACTTATCAGTGATTTAACGTTTGTTTGGGTTTGACTGCTCTGTTTTTTAGTCAGTTTTAACACTACTATATTGGGGGAGACTGCTTATTTGCAAAACAAAATTCAAGCCGTTGATGTGCAGTTGCATATGGCAGTGAAAGCCTTAGCAGTTCTTCAAGGAGAAATAACTTGTAACCTTCGTGGTCTTATTAAAACGGCTGAGATACTACATAAAAAAGAGGAAGCTGGAGAAGAAGCGAACCATCTTCTGGAAATGATTTCTGACTACTTAACTGAGCTTAATGAACTCTTTGAACGCAGAAAAAATTTGTCTGCTCAGATTGAAAGCTTGAAAAAAACTGAAGTTGGGCTGATAAAACACTAAATCAAAAAAAGAAAAAGAGGGGGAACTTAGGAAAGCGCAATTTCCGTAAGTGGTGCAAGGCTTTCCAAGTTGTTTAATGCAACCATAGAGTCTGAGACTGTATAAAGCACATCTCCGATGTAGAGTATTCTGCGGATTGTTTGAGTTCCTGAGTATGGGTTTGTGGCATCGGTGTGGGTAACTGTTCCTTTTAGAACAAATCCTTGTTCTATGGATATGTCAAAAACGTATGCGCCTTGGAAGTAGGATGTTTCTGTTATCATTTCAGTTCGTTCAATTATTGTTGTATTGCTTTTTTCGTCACGAATGACTGGGTCTTCGATATCGGTTGTTGAGTATGTGCTTGTTGTTACTGGTAGTGCTAGTAGATTCTTTGATTTTTCAAACAAGAACGCTTTGTGATCCCAAAGTGCTTCAGAGTCTGACCAGTCGCCTTCTACTGTGTATTTTGCTTTTTCTATTGGTGCTGTAACATCTGTTACGTCGAAGAGCGAAAGCTTTAGTGTGCTGTTTTCTTTGCCGACTCCGATGACGTGGTTTGCGTCATATATGTGCAGGTAGCTTGAGTATCCGGGTATTTTCAGGTATCCTAGAACTGTTGGCTGTGCTGGGTTGGAGGTGTCTATGACAAAGAATGGGTCGATTTGTCGGAAGGTTACTAGGTAGACTCTGTTGTCCATGAACCTTGTTGCGTATATGCTTTCATCGGGTGCTAGGTTCTCTAGTTTTCCGACCAAGTCTAGGTTCATGTCTAACACGAACAGGTTGTTTGTAGAGTCACTTGTGAAGCCTTCTTTTTCGGTCCATCGGTTGTTCCATTCTGTTGTTGCTACTCGGAAGTATCCGTTGTATTCATCCATGCTGAATTGGTCAACAACAAATCCTTCAACTTTGCCTTCTGCTTCCACAACTATGTTTTGTTGGTCAAGCTTGATTCTGTAAATCAATGTTTCTTCTTGAACTTCAGTTTCAGTGTCCATGAATAACCAGTTGTTTGTGTTTGGTGCAATCAGATACATGTTGTTTAATGAAACATACATGCTTGTTGTTTGTGTTGTCAGAAAAGCCTCGTAAGTTGGAGCAACAGCATCGGTTGTTATATCAACTGCAATTACGGTAGTTATGTAGTAGAGTTGGTCTGGGACGTCTATGTAGCTGATTCTGGTTGGGTCAACTGTGGTAACGTGGTCTCCCCCAATTGTTGGTAAAACTACGTCAATTCCTGTTTCTTTGTCAGGATTTGATTGTGTAGCAAGCTGATTAGTAACCATGTAAACGTAGTTACCAATCATCCGAACGCCTGAAAGGCTACCGTTAAGCGCAACGGTTCTGGACAAAACAGGGTTTGCTTTGTCTGTTATGTCGTAAACTTTCATGGATAACTCGTTGCGGTAAAACGTTGGAGGAATTAGGTAATCTTCTTCTGGGATTATTGGTTTGCTGTCGGCAGTACCATTTTCTGAATTTTCTACTATATCGTCTTCAAGGTCTCGTGCTAGTGGCTCAGCAAAGTACAGAATAGGCTGGTCATTTACAACAACCAACTTGTTGCCATTTACAAAAATCTTAGCTCCATAAACTTGGTCTAAAGTAATCTTTGAAACCAACCTTGCTTGGTTGTAAGGATAAGCCTTCAAAATGTAAATGGTCGATTCTGAAACAACATACAAGTATTCGCCGTCTGTTTTCACTATGTCTGCTTCGTCTACACCTGCGACTTGAATGTTAGTTTTTGAGTAATCATCTGATGCAGTAGGTGCAGCTTCTGCGGCGGAATCTAATGCATTACCTGATTCTCGTTGAGCGATAGTAAGTCCATCAAAGGCAGAGAACTTCTCATTTTCACTGGCTGTTTCCATGTTTGTTGAAATGAAGTTTTCTAGTTCCTCAAAACTTGAAAAAGTTTTAAGTTCTGAAGAAAAGAATGGCACAGTCGGGTCAACTACGCCGAAGTTGTAGATCGATGCTGCAAGTATTGTAACTAAAAGAACTGCAGCGACTCCGTAAGTTATGGTTTTTTTCTTGATTTCTCGTTGCATCTTTTTTCACTACTAACACCATAACATTGGAAAGGTATTTTATCCCAAGCGTTAGAACATGCTGTTCCAGAAACTGGAACAAGGTGTTAGAATGGTTTTAGTCTCCAAAATCTGATTGCCTCGTACCAAAAGATAATCGAAACAATTGCTCCAAAAGCCACTATGAACAGGCTTTCTCTTGTAAACTCTTCAACAAACAGTGCAAGATAAGACACATAAAATGCCGAAGAAAACAATGCGTAAAAGAAGTATCTTGGAAACATGAGCCTGCCCAGTTTTACAAAGTGTTTGAGGACTCCAATTTTCACTTCGCCAACTAATGCGTAGTTGCCTCCAATTTCTTGTCGTTGAACTAAGCCGATTTGTGTCAGCTGTTCAAGATGGTGGTTAGCCACGCTTGGGCTGCTAAAATGAAGGGCTCTTTCTACTTCGCGAACACTCATCGGGCGTCCAGCTTTTAAAAGTAGCCAGTAAACGTTCCACGCTTTTCCTCTAAGTTGGTAATCAAATTCTGATTCATCGTCTCTTCGCATCAATAACACTTTCCCAAAAATGTTTACAGTTGTGCACCTGTGACTGTTTTTGTTTCATTGCTCTCATTTACAAAAAATATTGTTGCGCTTTTAAACCCACGTTTTAGAACACCACTGGAAAAACAAGTAACAACTCATGTACCAACAATCTTTTTACTATTATTGCTGTCAGATTTATTAGCAGCCTCGTATACTTGTAAAAAAATCCGTTCAGGAGCATGCGTTTCGTGAGTAAAGCACAGGATATGGCTAAAGTTTCTGCAAAAGGTGTATTCAACATCTTTTGGGGTCTAGCAGGCTCTTCGATAGTATCCGCCATAGGAGTAATGATTGTTGCAGGCATGCTCGAAGAAGCAGAATACGGTCTAGTCGCAATCGCCTTGATGGGACCCACGCTCATCGCCACTCTCCGTGACTGGGGCGTAGACTGGGCAACAATCAAATATACTGCTCAGTATCGGTCAGAAGAAAAGTTCGGAAACATAAAAAACGTTGTTGCAGCAATAACCGTTTTTGAGTTAATACTTGGATTTTCATTATCTATATTCTCTTTTTTCATTTCCGGGTTTATGGCAACAGCCATCTTTGACCGCCCAAACATATTACCACTTATTCAAATCGCATCTTTCACAATTTTTGCTGAAGCATTGTTCAAGGCTGCTCAATCAGTGTTTACTGGTTACGAAAAAATGGAATACCACAGCATAACCACGGTAATCTATTCAACACTCAAAGCCGCAATGATGATTCTGTTGGTGCTCCTAGGCATGGGTGCATTCGGAGTAACCTTGGGGGCAACAACGGCATACCTGATTTCTGGAGTAATCAGCGTAGTGTTTCTGTATTTTGCTATATACAAAAAACTCAAACTGCAAGACGAAAGCAAACTCGAAATATTTTCAACAATCAAAACACTGTTCTGGTACGGACTACCATTATCGATATCAACAATAGTCAGCAGCATTTTGGCGCAGGTCTATAACGTGTTAGTTGCCGTTTACACCACGGACGCGGATGTCGCTAACTACCAAGTTGCACTAAATTTTGCGTTTATAGTCACATTCTTTGTGATGCCCGTAATTACTGTGCTTTTGCCCGCATTTTCTAAACTTGATTCACAAAAAGAACAAGAAACTCTTGGGCACGTTTTCCAGTTTTCAGTAAAATACGCGTCCCTACTAATTGTACCTGTAGTCTTCATTGTTATCGCATTGTCCCAGCCCGGTGTTGCTACGCTTTTCGGCACAAAATATGCGGTAACACCATTGTATTTGTCGATGTATGTTGTTTCCTTCGTTTTCATTGCTTTTGGTTACATGACCGTTGAAAACATCATAAAAAGCCAAGGACGAACAGACGTTAACATGAAACTAGCCCTAATAACATCTGCATTAGGACTAGTCTTGAATATCGCATTAATTCCCACCTTTGGAATACTCGGATTACTAGCCACAAGCATTATTTCAGGCGTCCCCAGCTTGATAATTTCCCTTTGGTGGATAAAGAAAAAATACAACGCCACAATTGATTGGAGCTCATCAATAAAAATTGTGTTATCATCTGCTCTAGCCGCCGCAATAACTTACGGTACAACAATGCAACTGACATTTTCTAACTGGATAATATTGATCATTGGTGCAGCAATCTTTTTGGCAACATTTTTGGTTGTAACACCACTAATTGGAGCAATAAACAAAACAGATATACAAACCTTCAAAGAACTAGCCAAAGGTTTTGGACCACTTGGAGCCATCTTTAACAAACCTTTATCCATAATTGAACGGCTGACACGCGACTAGTTTTGAAGATTTTATCTTAAAGCATATAAGTTGCTCTGCCCTGAGAAGAATCTCAATTAAGTGAATTCCCTTGAAGTTGCTCATTAGCGTCGTTAACAAAACAGAAGCAATCGAAAGCGTCGAAGGCGGAGCCGACATACTAGACGTTAAAAACCCAAAAGAAGGCGCATTAGGCGCAAACTTTCCGCATGTAATCAGACAAGTCAAAGAAGCTGCACCAAAAAACCTTGAAGTAAGCGCCACCATCGGCGACCTACCCAACCTGCCCGGAACGGCTTCTCTTGCTGCTTTGGGTGCAGCTGTTTCAGGTGTAGACTACGTCAAAGTGGGGCTGTTTGGAGTAAAAACCAAAGAAGAAGCAACAACCTTGATGACCGAAGTAGTCCGTGCGGTAAAAGACTACAACAGTAACCTGAAGACGATTGCCTCTGGTTACGCTGACTACCGAACAGTTGGCTGCGTAAGCCCATTAGACCTTCCCGAAGTTGCATACAACGCCAAAGCCGACGGAGTTCTGATAGACGTTAAAATCAAGAACAAAAAGAGTAAACTGTTCACTTTTCTAACCGACGAGCAACTAAAACAGTTTGTAACCCAAGCACACAACTACAACCTGCTGGCTGCTTTGGCTGGTTCTTTAGACGCAACCGACGTGCCCAGAATCCACAGTTTCGGAACTGACATAATTGGAGTACGAGGCGCAGTTTGCATCAACAAAGACCGCGTCTTCGGCAAACTAGAACGCCAAAAAGTAGCAGAGTTCGTTGAAGTATTAAGAAAACTTTGACAAGCAATCTAAACCGTTACGTGTGTGCAAACGGTTTTCTTATTTTCTAAAACAGCCGTAATTCTTTCTGGATGTTTACCGTTAACAACGTAGCAGTCCAAACTATTTTCTAAAACAATTTTTGGCAAAACCTTGTCAACACTTGTTCTCTTGTCCCAGCTCTGCAATTCTTTGGCTGAGATTTCTTTGACCAGTTCTGCTTTCTCGTTTTGTTTTGGGTCTTCTGTAAATACTCCGTCAACATCAGTAACCAAAACAAGTTTTTGTACATCTAACAAACCCGCGACGTGAGCTGCTATGCTGTCGGATGTTATATCCCACGAGTTTTCCAAAGTGTTGTCTTGAAACATCAGTTTTGAGGGCAACAAAATTGGTAAGTTACCCATTTTTTCGTTGATTTGTTTTAGGTCGTTAACAACATACGAGTTCGAAGTAATATCCGACAAAAACAGTCCATACTGGTCCATTGCTAAAATCGCCATTTTATGCGCGGCAACATCGGAAAGTCCATGGTTTTTGTCAAACTCTCGTACAGTGTCAGCAAATTTGCCTCCACCCGGAACAACAACGATTTCATGTGTTTTAGCCAACAATCCCAACTGGTGACACAGCGCCTTTATGGTTTTGTTGTCTTCGGCTAAGCTTCCGCCAACTTTCAAGACCGTTTCCATTCTACGGTTCTTCCCTCCAATTTACTGGCCGCTAACAACGCCACACCAACAGAAGGCGAAACAACAGACGCCTCAGACCCCAACAATTTTTCTAAGTCAACGATTTCGGTGAAGCCTACCTTTTCTGCGGCTTTTCTTGCCAAAAAGTTTCTACCCAAACCCGCAACAATTGCCATTAGTTTTTCAGTCTGTGGTTTGACCCTTTGGTAGACTTGGTTTAAGCCGTCGCTGATTTGTTCCACCTGTTGTGTGTAAACAAATTCTGCCATTTCTTTGATTTCTTGTTCTGTTAACATGTTTGTGTCTGCACAAACCACTCGTGCCAGTCTTGCTGATGCCTCATGTTTAGTTTTTCCGCGTCCATCTGCGGTTTCAGCGGTGTAGTCTTGTTTTGTTATATGCCCCCAAATCAAGTGAACGTCACCAGACAAAGCAAACAGCTCTGATGAAACCCGAGTCATATTGCCTTTAACTGGGATTGAATCAACAATTGTGGCAACATTGGTTCGAAGTGAACCTGAATAAACTAGTTCTCCGTTCTGCAGTTTTTCTAAATCCGTTTTTCCTTCTGCCGCAACTTTTCCGTTAACTATTGGAATGATACTTGTTGATGTGCTTCCAACGTCGACAACAACACAGTTTTTGACAGTTTGCGAAACCATCCACCCCGTTGCAGCCCAATTTGCAGAAGCCACCATAAGAGGTTCTGCACATGCGCTTTTAACCGAACGAAGGTTAGCCTCTACATCCAAAACAAAGAGTTGTGAATCACCAAAAACCTTTGTTACACAATCTAAAACGTGGTTTATTCCATCTTTTTTGGTTTGATAAGCATCTGACAACTCTGCAGTTATTGTAACTGCAACAGCATCCAACACTGTTTTGTCTGCTAAACTATTTTTTAGGTCATCCAAAACTTGTGCAAGCTGGGGTTTGCCGTTTTTCCATATTGGAAAATACTTCAAAACAGTTTTTTGTTCCTCAACTGTTCCGTGACATGTTTTCAGAAACGTTGCTTTGGTGTTCGCGCCGCCTATGTCCAATCCTAGGACGTTAACCACTTTGTTCACCTCTACTGTTTTTTGTCCACTCTGAAATTAATGCATAAACAGTTTTTTCTTCAATTGGAAACGGTGGCACTACAATAGTTTTTGTGTTTGTAACTTCTTTTGGAACTTGACTTCCCGTCTGGACCGCGATTTTGGAGAAGTAGCAGTAACCGTTTGTTTTTACGTTCACTGGAAGCTCACCATCAGTTACGGCGTCAACTATTGCCTGTGCTGGATTAAAATTCACAGTTTGCCGCAACCCGATATACGAAACAGTAAGCCTTGGATTAATTTCTATCACAAAAGGGTCTTGGTCAGTTAACACCAAGTCGACACCAATATATCCCTTCAACTCCTTCTGTGCCAAAACAACCTTTTTTGCAGCATCAAACGCCTTACGCGCCAGCTTGTGGTCAAACGGAACAACGCCTCCAAAATATTTTGATTCCTTATCAGGTGACTCTAACAACACAAACTGCTTATTCAAAGACGCCGCAACGGCTTTAGTTCCATTTGAAAACACACAAACACTAGCTGGTTGCCCTGTTACCAGTTTTTGAACAACAAAATCTTCACATGAAGACTCGTGAACCACCTTTTTTACCGCAGTTTCTACATCCGCTTCATTGCTGACAACACTCAGACCGCCACACCCAACTCCGTCTAATGGCTTGAACACCAGTGGATACCCAATTTGTTTTGTTAAACTTTTGATGGTTTCCAGTTTGTCGTTGCTGTTTACCAAAACAGTTTCTGGCGTTTTTAACCCCAACTTTTTGGCACTTTCATAAAACGTCATCTTGTTTGAAACACGGTTTATTGCATCCGATTCACAGTTAAGAGAAGTTCCGCCCGAAGCTTCTACGGTTTTCACCATCTTTTCCAAAATTCGGTCGGATTCTGGACCAATAACGTAAACTGCGTCAACTTCGCGGGACAGTTTTTCCAGTTCTGTAAACAGTTCATCAGACGAGGATATTACAAATGTTTGGTCGGCTTGGTTCGGAGCGTTAAGTTTGTCAAGTCTTTTGTCCAGAAATGTTGTAACGTTGTGTCCTGCTGTTTTGCAGTCCGATATTAGTGTTCGTAGCATGCCGTAGGCTTCGCACAGGATGCTGCTTGACAGTTGGGTGTTGCTGTATCCGCCGCCGCTGAAGTATTCGGCAATCAAAAGGTTCAAACTTTGCCCTCGCCGTATCTTTGTTGTTTGGGGACTGTAATGAAAGTTATTCCTGTGATTGACGTTTTAAATGGTATCGCCGTCCACGGCATACGAGGAGAACGAACAAAGTATCAACCCATCAAAAGCGTTTTAACAAAATCTGCAGACCCCGTAGAAGTTGCTACTGCTTTTGAGGAACACGGCTTTACATGTTTGTATTTGGCGGATTTAGATGCGATACTGAACAAATCCCCAAACTTTGGTATCTACACGCAGATATCCAAAAAAACCGACCTCAAACTAATGGTAGACGCAGGAATCACTGACATCTCGCTTGCTAAGCAGGTTTTGGATGCAGGAGTACACCAAATCGTTGTCGGTTCCGAAACATTGACCAGCATAAATTTTGTCAAACAAGCAGTAACCGCTTTTGGCGAAAACAAAATCGTAGTAAGCATAGACCAAAAACAAGGAAACCTGCTCAGCGCCTCCGAGGAAATTTCTTCTTTAGATGCGGTTTCTTTTGCCAAACAATTAACAACCGCAGGTGTTCACCAAGTAATCTTGCTAGATTTAGACCGCGTGGGCACCGAACATGGAATCAATTCTGAGATTCTTCAAAATATTTTAGACCAAACAGGTGTTGACGTTTTGGTTGGTGGCGGAATCCGCAGTTTAACTGAGCTGGGGCAACTAAAAACATTGGGTGTTTCTGGTGCTTTAGTGGCTACCGTTTTGCATAATGGAAAACTATCAGTTGAATCTCTAAGAGATGCTGGTTTGCTCTAAACATTTGTTTTCTAGATTTCCTTGGTTTTTGGCTCCTGCACTTTAAACCGAATCAACAGAAAACACGGCAAAAACAGCACCGCAGGAATCAGAAACGGAAGCTCCGGAGCCACATGTTGATACATAAACCCGCCAGCAAGTTGTCCCAACGCGCTTAGGATGTTGAAGAAAAAGCTTGTGCTGCCGATTATTTTTCCTCGTTGTTCTCGGGCTACTAAATCTGCCATCAACGCGGGGTATGCCGAGTTTGCCGTAATCAGCGCTACGCCCAAGAGCATGAAACTGACCGATGTGATTATGATGTTTCCGTAAACGAAACCAATTAACGCTGGAATGAACAGTAGCCAAGAAAACATCAACGGTTTTTTTCTTCCGAACCTGTCAACAATTTTGCCGCATGGTAGCGCTGCTAAAATGTTTACCACCGAGAACCATGCCATCAACGCCGCCCACTCTAGTTCTTTTATGCCTATGACTTCTGTTGCATAAAAAATCAGGTTGAGCGAGCACATAAACCAAGCGAAATGGTATATTGAAAAACTTGCGAAAAGAAATTTCATAGATTTTGTGGCGTTTTTGAGTGCTTGTATGCTTTCCGCTATGGATTCTGGGATTTTTTTGAGGGTTTCCTTTAACTTTGGAGTTTGCTCTGCAGATGTTAGGGTTTCTTTGAATTTCATTCTGATGACTGCGGCTACAATAAATGCTGCGGCAACCATGACGTATGCGATTCGCATTCCTGGGATTAACCCGAACTCTACGGCTAGTATGCCTGCGATTATTGGTGACGGAATTGAGATGTAATGTAGTAAATTTATGATGGAAAAGCTCATTCCCCGTCTTTTTGGGGGTGTTGAATCTGCTACTAGTGCTTGGAGTGCTGGTTGGTAGATGTAGAACATGTTTTGGAGTATAACTGGTATTATGAAGAACTGCCAGTTTGGTGCAACTGAGTACAGAAAGTATGTGAATGCGATGCCAAAAGTCATTGCGATTGTGAGTTTTCTTCGTCCATGTTTGTCTGCGAGGTACCCGCCGGGGATTTGGACTATGGCTAGTGTGGTGTAGGCTGCAAATCCGATTACTCCTACTATTGTGGGGTCGCCGCCTAGTCCTTCTTCAATGAATTTTGGGTAGTAAGTGTATGGTATTGCGGTTGTGACCAGAATTATGGCTAACGTTACCGTATTGATTAAGATGTTGCCTTTTATGAACTCGAATTCTTCTTTGAGTTTGGAGAGCGCCATCAAAGGAGGTTCAACTTTATTCTTTTTTGTCGAAATGACCTGTTGTTTGTCACTT
>JAOZIC010000020.1:8322-10755 GCA_026014605.1 Candidatus Bathyarchaeota archaeon | reverse complement strand
CTATTGCTCAGCTGCAAAAAGAGAACGAGGAACTAAAAGCTAAATCGGGTAAAGACTCGAAAACCAAATAGAATCTAACTTGTTAGTTGGGTTCAACTATAAACACTCGCGAAGGGCACCTTTTTTGTGCTCTTCACTTTTTCTTTTATTTGAAGTTTCAGCTTTGTTTTGTAAACCGTTCTCTGTTTTCATGCATTAATCCAAGCCATGTTGCAGTATATGGGTTGTAAACCGTAACATCTAAAAGCGTAGATGAACTTGAAATTTCTCAAAATGGTTCCAGACGTGTTTCGGAGCTAGATGAAACAAAAGTATTGGAGCAAAAAACGATGGCAGACCTTAAAGTATTAAAAAAAGAAGGAAACGACTTTATCGTAAAAGTCCCTGAACGAGAAGACCCCGTAAAAATAGATGACACATTTGCCGAAATGTTCCCCATGTGGGCCGGCAGAATACTGATAACCGCCGCAAACGAAAAATGGGCACTAATCGCAGCCCGAACCGCAAGCGGTTTTGCGTCATCAATTATCATGAGCCCCGCAGAATCCTCAGTTGAAGGACTTGTTCCAGCGGACCAAACCCCAGACGGACGACCAGGTGCAATTATCCAGATTTATCACAACTCACGAAACTCCCTAAAACACCAAATGAGCCTAAGAATCGGACAATGCATCATGACCTGCCCAACCACGGCAGCGTTTGATGCACTACCCAAAGCAAAACGTCGAGTAAAGATTGGTAGAAGCTTAAGACTTTTCGGTGACGGTTTCCAAAAAAGTGACGAAATAGCTGGACGTAAAGTTTGGCGTATTCCCGTTATGGAAGGCGAATTTATTGTTGAGGACGAATTCGGAATCATGAAATCAATTGCCAGTGGAAATATGCTCATACTGGCCAAAGATTTGCAATCCGGACTAAAAGCAGCAGAAGACGCCAAAGAAGCAATCACCGCAAACGTGAAAGGTGTAATTATGCCGTTTCCGGGTGGTCTTTGTCGTGCTGGTTCTAAGGTTGGTTCACTTAATTACAAGCTTCCTGCTTCCACTAGTCACCAGTACTGTCCTACACTCAAGACGCTGGTGCCAGATACGAAGCTTACTGACGACGTTAACAGCGTCTACGAGATTGTAATTAACGGTTTGAACCAAAGCGCAGTTAAATCTGCGATGGGTGTGGGAATAAACGCCGCGATTAAAGTTCCTGGTGTTCTGAAAATCACTGCTGGTAACTATGGCGGCAAGTTGGGTCCGTTCCAGGCACACCTTAAAGAAGTATTGAATCTGGAGTAAACCCTTTTTTTGGGTTTATTTCACCAATTTTATGTATTCTTTTCCTTTGCCTTCAGCAGAACCAACCAAAACGCGGTAACGGTTGCTGCTGTTTTGTTTTTCTACAACTTTTTCAAGTTTACCTTTAACCTGTATTTTTTCTCCGTTCTGGGCTAAGCTGTCATATAACGTCTCATAGGAAACAACCTCGGTTATTGGTTCCTGTGTAACACCTTCTAGTACCTGTACGTCTTTGACTTGGTAAACTGCAGGCAGAAACAGTGATTCAGTGTTGTCCGATATAACAGCTTGAATTGTAACCTGACCAACTGGAATGTATGTTTTTTGGCCGTATTTTTCTTTGACATCTCTTTCAAGCTTAATCGGATGAATAGAAACCCAAGTGTTCTCAAAACGTCCCAAGTTCCATTTACGCCTGTAAATATTTGCTGCATCAGCAGGAGTTAAGGGGTAATCTTTGGATTTTTTGATGCACCACTCTTCAAGGGCTTGTCCGTCTAAACGTTTTATGGGAATCTTAGACATGTTTTTTGTTAATGCATCTTTTAGTTCCCAGCTGTTTTTTATTCCGTACACGTTCAGGTCAATGTCCGAAAACTGGGGTTGATGAATGTCTAACAGAAGTGACCCAGTTATTCCAAAGGCTTCTTCGTCTATGTTGCTGGTTTTTTCTAACAGTTTTGTGAGTCTGATTAGCTTTTGTTGTAACGTGTCAAGCTCGTTTGTTTTTCTGAGTTCGGCTAGTTTTTGTTCAGGTTTGAAATGTTTTTTGATTCTTTGATGTGGGACTGCGGTTATTGTTATGTTGTCTGCTGGAGAGTGGAAAATGTATTGCGGATAGTTTTCTTGTATGAAATTGAACGTCTGTATCAGGTTAGGAATTGTGTATTTTTGCAGTATTCTGCTGAACCTTTCTTGTTCTGTCCCCCAGATTCCTGATTCAGAAGGAACATATTTGATATACGAAATCACTCGTTCAGGTGGATGAACCGCGCCTACGACGCAAAAGAAAAAGCCCTCTGTGGTTTGGATAAAGTCTCGGTCTAGGAATCCTCGCATGTTTTCATTCCTCATGCGTATGCGAAGTATGTTATTGCGATTGCTATGGCGTCGTAGAGTCCGTGCATCCATGCTAGGCTTGTGG
>JAOZIC010000020.1:5580-8222 GCA_026014605.1 Candidatus Bathyarchaeota archaeon | reverse complement strand
GTTATTGCGATTGCTATGGCGTCGTAGAGTCCGTGCATCCATGCTAGGCTTGTGGTGTCGTGGTCTGTTTTTTGCCAGACGTATCCCAGAAATAGGCTGACAACGGTTACGGGAATAATTGATCTGAACGAATTCAAACCATGCAAAGCACCAAATAGTATCGAGGCGATTATCAGGCCAACGGTTTTGCCGTATGAGTTTTCAAATCCACGTTGAATAAAACCTCTGAACGCCAGCTCTTCAGCGGGTCCAACTAAAACAAATGAGATTGCAAGTAACGCAACTAGTTGCAGCATGTTTTGTGGTAACATGGCTTCCAATACAAGGTCTGCGGTTGGGTCGGGTCCGAGAATGAGTTCTTGAACAAAAGAAATTGCGCCTCCCAGTAGAAGCAAAAACACTGCTGCAGCGGATACAAAAATCAGGTTTTTGATGCTTGGTTTTTTTATTCCAAGGCTTCTGAGTGTTGCGCTGTTTTGTTTGGCGAATATGATTGTTATTGCCAGAATTATTCCTTCGTTTATTGGGAGTGAAATTAGTGCTGAGGGAAATGTTAGGTTTTCTAGTCCTGATCCGCTGGAAAGTAGTATGATTGCGAGTAGTAGGCTTCCTATGAATATTCCTGCTGCTATTATTACGTAGCAGATGAGTGCTGTTTTGGCTTTCCAGATTGGTTCTGTTTCCATTGTTTATCCCCTTGTTGTTGGATTCTAGTATGTGTGGGCTGTTTTTTCTATTAACAGTTGCTTATTTTCAGGATGGGTTGTAGATTGAGTTTGTGGGACAGAAGTCAATGTTTATCCAATTTTATGAACGTTTGTTCAATGAATTTTTGTTTTAACTGTTTTTTCTTCAAATATAGGAAACTATTTATATGCAAAACTGTAATATTTTCAGGTTCTATTGAATAGGTGTATTATATGGGAAACTCAGAAAATGAAGCCCTATTAGCAAACGTAGACGAAGTAGCTTCCCAACTACGGAACCTACTTGAAAAAGCTACAATGAAAAACCTTACACGTGACATGCTCTTTTCAGGCGGAATCGACACCAGCATATTAGCAACCATTGTCGCCAAAAAAGAACGAATCCGAGGATTCACATGTACTTTCAAAGAAGCTAATGCATTAGACACCAAATACGCCAAACTGATGGCAGAGCGATTAAACATTGAGCATTACATGAACCCATTCGGTGAAGAACAGGTCTTTGAAGCAATACCTGACGTAGTCAAAGTCTTGAACTCGTTTGACCCAATGGAGGTGCGAAACAGCATCACCATCAATATTGGGTTACGGTTCGCCAAAAAATATGGCGTTACAAAAATAATAACTGGAGACGGCGCTGACGAACTGTTTGCTGGATACCACATGTATTACCGTCATGTGGGAAACAAAGAAAAACTAAGCGCAATGCTGGAAAAAATGTGGGGAATAATGGCGTTCTCCGCAGGAACGTTAGGCAAGAATTTGGGAATTGAAGTTGTTCAACCCTTTTTGGACCCTGAAGTGCAAAAGTTTGCAATGACTATGGACCCACGTTATAACGTTCAAGAGGAACGTGGAGAAGTTTGGGGCAAGTGGATTTTGCGCAAAGCCTTCGAAGATGTTCTGCCTCCCGAGGTTCGATGGAGAGACAAAAACCCAATCGAGGTTGGTTCTGGTACAACGATTCTTCCGAAGTATTTGGCTACCAAGATTTCTGATTCAGAGTTTGCTGCAAAGAAGAAAAAGATACTTGAAACAGACAATGTTACAATCCGTGACAAAGAACAGCTAATCTACTACGAAGCATACCGTGAAGCTGTTGGTGTTCCACATGCCAAAGACCCTGATGCACGGACCTGTCCACAGTGTAATTCTAACGTGGCTGACAACGCTGTTGTTTGTCCAACATGTGGTGCATATCCAATTGCAGCAGGCGGCAGATCGATAACTAACGAAAACGCCTACGCTGACAACAAAGATTAGGCCACCTTTTTTGGTCTAAACTGGGGATTGTTTTCCCCTTTTTCATATTTTTTGTACCGTTTCAGGAAATGTTTAAAGGTAATTGTTGTCTGCAAGGTTTGCTGTCTTTACTTCGAGGAAGAGACCCATGTTACCTGAAAATTGGATTCCACGAGACGGCGAGACCCTGTTTACAAAAGAGGGTTTTATTTTCTACGTTTTTGGGTATGAACACCCAGAAAACCGTGTTTTTGCTTTTCTGAAATATATTCCTTCAAGTTTGGCTCATCATTTTCCTATTCGTTTTCTTAAACAGAAATGGAACCTTGAAGGCGTAGAACTTTCCAGACCAGAAAAACTTTACACTCCACAGAATTACCAAAAATTTCTGGAAACCTGCCGAAAACATTTTCCACACTATCTGTATTGCTGTCCGTTCCGAGGTAAAGAAGTTCTAAGCGTTCCATTAGACCAGATAAAAAAGGTGTTTTTACCCGGTGAGAGCCTTCAGAGAATATTCTCGTTAGAACACAAGGACGCGATTCAAACTGAGGTCGTTGAATTGGTTTCTTTGCTGTCTGAGAAATCCGAAATCCCTGTTTCGGAGTTTGGTATTCACGGGTCTGTTGGTTTGAATATGCATTCTGAGTATTCTGACATTGACCTTGTTGTTTATGGGTCTGAGAACCACAA
>JAOZIC010000020.1:2765-5480 GCA_026014605.1 Candidatus Bathyarchaeota archaeon | reverse complement strand
TGCATTCTGAGTATTCTGACATTGACCTTGTTGTTTATGGGTCTGAGAACCACAAAAAGTTGGAGCGTGTTGTTAACCAGCTTGCCGATGATGAGGTGGTTTCTCATGTTTGTACGAAAAAGATTGATTATGCCCGTTTGCACCGTGGCAGATACAATGATAGGCGTTTTGTCTATAACGCTGTGCGAACCTATGACCAGATTGATGCTCCACACGGGAAAGTGAAGTACACGCCGATAAAAAATGTTACTTTTACTGCCGAACTAGTTGACGATTCAGAGACAATGTTTCGTCCAGCGATTTATCCGATAAAGAACTATCAACCTGAAGATTCTGGTTCTGAGTTACCTGTGGAGCAGGTGCCTAGTAGGGTGTTGTCTATGATTGGTTATTACCGAAATGTTGCTCGGGCTGGAGATGTTGTTAAGGTTTCGGGTACGTTGGAGCGTGTAGAAAACGTTGAGACTGGTGAAACCAGTTATCACGTTATTGTGGGTACGGCGACCCGCGAAAAAGAGTATATAGAACCCGTATAGTTCTGTTGTCGGGAGATGTTTTGGTCGTTGAAGCTCAGAGACCGCGACGCCATACTAACCAAAGAGGGATTGATTTTTCGGGTTTATGGTTACTTGCACCCGAAGGGGGCGTATGTTTGTGACCCTGAGTATGCTTCTCCTGATGTCTTTGAGTCTACTAACCCCCGTGCTCGAAGGGGCGAACCAACGCCGTTGTTTTACAAGTTTTTTGCTGACGAAGGCATGAAGCTCATACTAAACCATTATCCTCAGTACACCGTTTATTATGAACCACTGCAAAAAAACCTAGTCGGAGTCAACGAGACCGACATCGCACAGGTTCGCAAACCCGAAGTTGGTCTGCAACAGGTGCTGGAAAAAGAACCCAACGATGTGCTGCTTAAGGCGTTTCATGACCTGTTTTCACGGGTCTGCGACCAGTCAGGGTTGTCTGCTAAAGATTTTGGTGTTTTTGGTTCTTTGTTGCATGGTTTCTATCATCCAAACTTTTCGGATTTGGATTTTATTGTTTACGGCAAAACTAACATGGATAAGCTCTGTTCTGCTTTGGATGTTTTGTACAAGGAAGACCCATCTTTGCGTAACGAGTTTGACCATATGGCTGCTGTTGAGTCCAAAGATTGGAAGTTTGTCAACTATTCTTTAGAAGAATATTTGTGGCATCAGCGGCGTAAAATGATATACGCTTATTTTGATTCCAAGGACGCAAAAAGGGTAGTTAAAGCCGAGTTTGAGCCTGTGAAAAGTTGGGAAGAAAACGTCAACGAATTCAATCAGTTTGCGCGGATTTATCATGTGGGCTGGATTAAGGCAATCGTTGAGATTACTGACGACAAAGATGCCCCATATATTCCGTCCGTTTACAAAATCGATGTAAAAGAAGTCTTGGATGGACCTGAAATTGGTGGCATCAGACGGATTTTCTCTTATATGGAAGAGTTCCGAATGCAAGCCAAAACGGGTGAACGGGTTCTGGTTGAAGGCAACCTCGAAAGGGTAGTAGACGGCACTGACACGTATTACCAGATTACGTTAAGCTACGGTCCACGTTACTACGAACAGACACTGAAGGTCATAGACCGACAATGAACCTTATTCCATGTATGTGTGAATTCTGGAACAGAAAGCTTTGTTGTGCTAAATTTTTTCTGAAAAAAGATAGTTTTCAACAATAAACTACTATTAGTCTTCAAATATGTTTCACGAACATGTGAAAAACTGGGCTCCTGTTCAGAATTTGATTTTTTCAGTTTCGTTAGATATGCATAAAGGTCAGAAAGTGGGTACACTGATTGAATACCAGAACTGGAGCAAAAACGTATGTGTGCAGATGTAACCAAAAACAAAGCCGTATGGTTTGATGAACTGAGTATGCCTGAAGCAGAGCAGGCGGCTAAAGACGGAAAAGTTGTGATTATTCCCGTTGGCAGTATCGAAGAGCATGGAACCCACCTGCCGTTAAACACTGATAGCCTTCAAGCAGAGTTCGTCGCGTTGGGTGTAGCAGAAAAGACTGGTTGTTTGGTTGCGCCTCCTTTGCGTTATGGTCTTTGCAGTTCGACTCGTAACTTTCCGGGTACAATAACTATTAGTTTTGATTCGTTGCGCAGCATAATGACCGACATTTTTGACGACTTTGTCCGAGGCGGCTTCAAACGACTGCTTGTAATAACTGGTCATGCGGGGGGCTCGCACACGACTGCCATTCGGCTTGCAGCAAAAGAGGTTGTAACAAAGCATATGAACCAACAGAACCGACCGCGGATAATGGTGTGTTCTGATTACGATTTTGCGTTTGACCTAAAGGGCATCGAATTTGATGAACGCGATTCCCACGCTGGAACTATTGAAACATCGCGTGTAATGGCTATCCGACCTGATTTGATAAAATGCAAAGGTGAGCCAAATTTTCCGAATCTGCCGAGGTTTGAGGTTACTCATGACCCCGAAAAATATTTTCCAAGCGGGGTAATGGGTGACCCAACTGTTGCTGTTGCGGAGAAGGGACACAAAATTAACGACTATGTTATCGAACAGATTTGTAAACTGGTCAAAGAACTAGAACAGTGACCCCTTTGCATTGTGGCTGTTAGAAGCGAAGTTTAAAAGATGTCCCGAGAATACGTTGTTGGGAATTATAGTTGGTTAAAGTATTAGTTTTTCTTGCAACAGGATTTGA
>JAOZIC010000020.1:0-2665 GCA_026014605.1 Candidatus Bathyarchaeota archaeon | reverse complement strand
TGTTGGGAATTATAGTTGGTTAAAGTATTAGTTTTTCTTGCAACAGGATTTGAAGAAATCGAAACAGTAACCGTAGTAGACGTTCTTAGACGAGCAAACATCGACGTTACCGTAGCATCGTTAACATCTAACGTTGTTGAGGGTGCACACGCGATGAATGTGGTTGCTGACAAAAAAATTGATGAAGTAGACGTAAACGATTTTGACGCCATATTTGTTCCGGGCGGCAATCCAGGTTACAAGAATCTGCGAAACGACCCCCGAGTAATCGAGATGATAAAACAAGCATACAACGCAAACAAACTAATTGCCGCAATATGCGCCGCTCCTGCAGTTCTTTCAGACGCAGGCATTCTCAAAGGAAAAAACTCTACAATCTATCCTGGAATGGACAACGAACTAGTGGCTGGTGGTGCAACTCCGAAACAGGATAACATCGTTATTGACGGCAATATAGTAACAAGTCGTGGTCCTGCAACTGCTTTGCCGTTTGCGGTTAAACTGGCAGAAATCTTGGTTGGAAAACAGGTTGCAGATTCTGTCAGTAAAAAGACCCTGGAAAATATCTTACGATTGTAGTTTTTAAAAAACGGAAAAAGGGGGTGTTGGAAGTTTTTCCAACATTTCTTTTATTTACTGTTTTTGTTGCGTTTTAGTGACGCTGCGACAACCATTGCTACTGCGGCTAGTGCTACTATTGTGAGTACGTGTATTGTTTCTGGTATGTCTTCGGGGTTTTCAACTTCTGCTACTGTCCAGATTGAGTAGTGGTCGGTGTTGCATACTAGGTATCCGTCTTGGTTCATGGTGCTTTCAACGATTTCCCATTGGTTTTGAGTCTGGTTCCAGTACAACCATGTTAATGCTGACATGTTCAGTTCTCTGCCTAGTTCCTGTTCGAGTTCAGTTTGGTTTATCATTAACTTTAACTGGCTTTGAAGTTCAACAGGTTCACCAGTTTCAAGTCCCATGTAAAAGTTCAGTGTTCGCTCCATTGTTGCTACGCCTTCTGGTGCTTCTGCAGTCATGTTCATTGCTAGTGTCATTGTCCTGTTTGGTTGAACATCGATTGCAAGAATTCTGTTTTGAACCTGCTCGTCTATGGTCACGTTCATTTCACAGTTTTGGGTGCAGTTCATCATCATCGTAACGTTTTGGTAGAAAAAGACAGTCGTGTTCATTGCTTGGACTGATTCCATTTTACAGTAAGGAGTTATGTCTGATCTGTCAACTTGTTGAGCATTTTGAGGCATGTCGGGAGGAACGTTGCCGTTATTCTGCGCAGTTGCATGAACACAAACAAGAGTAGAAACTGAAAAAATCAACAAAAGCAACAGCGCCGTAAAACTAGTTAGCATTTTTCTTTTGGTCTTCATTTATTTTACCTCGCATCTTCTATGTCAATATATGCTACGTATGTATAAGATAAGGGACATCCTGAAACATGCATTCCAAAAAATGAAACGGTTTTTCCCAAAACTATTTCGCTGTTTTAGGGGGCTCAACATGAATTGTAAGATGAACGTTAGGCTGTTCTTCTTGCAGTTCATCCTCAAGGTGGTCTGTGAGGTCGTGTGCCTCTTTAACGCTCAGTGAACCGTCAACAGAAAGGTGTAGTTCAGCAAAAACTTGGTTCCCGTGCCTGCGGGTTTTCAAGTTATGAAAATCAATGAAATGAAAAGCATGCCTGTTTAGAACTTCCATTATTTTCTTTTCCTCTTCAGTGCATGACTGGTCCATAAGCCTGTTTGAAGACTTCAAAACAAGCCCCAAACCCATTCTTATTACTAAGATTGCGACTACAAACGCCAACAAAGAGTCAATGAAATCCCAACCAGTTACTTGGGCAACGGCTAGACCTATCCAAACTCCTACTGTTGAAACTACGTCAGAGAACAGGTGTTTTGCGTCGCCTTCCAGTGCGGATGAGCCACAGCCTTTAGCTGTTTTGATTAACAGCCAAGACAGACCCGCGTTTAATGCGGTTGCAAACATTGATACTGCGATTGCTATGTCTAGTTTGAATATTTCTGCAGGTTCATACAACCGTCCCGCAGCTGCGGCAATTATAAGAAATGCAGCAACGAGTATGAGGATTCCTTCAAGCATGCTGGATATGTCTTCGATTTTTTCGTGCCCGTATTTGTGGTCGCTGTCGGGTGCTCTTTCGGATACGCAAACAGAGAACAGCATCAACCCCGAAGCCGCAATATTCACAATCGACTCCAGAGCATCTGAGAGTAACGCAACTGAGTTGGACAGAAAATACGCTAAGATTTTAATGCCGAAAATGGCAACGCCACAAACAATGGCGATTATAGCGACGGTTTTCTTTTCCATACTTGCTAGACGTCTAAATGTTGCTTTTAGGTGTTACTCTACTATGAGCAAACATACTGTTTTATCCAAAAAATTGTGGATGATGTTTTAGCAACATTTATTCACCATCCCGAATATACACCAGTGTTGAAGCACCATGATTGTTGGCGTATGTGCAAGCCCCAGAAACGGTGCAACCGAACACGTTCTACGTGAAGCCTTAAGCATGTTGCAACAAATGGGTTTTGAAACCAAATTCTTTACAGTCAGAAACAAACAAATCGGGTTTTGCAAACACTGCGACTACTGTCTAGTACACAAAGAATGCATAGTAAAAGATGACATG
>JAOZIC010000124.1:6306-10796 GCA_026014605.1 Candidatus Bathyarchaeota archaeon | reverse complement strand
TAGGATGCAGCCCTTACGCGGCTGAGGTCGCAGGTTCAAATCCTGCTCGGCCCACCACCTTTTGACATAATGGTAACTGAATGTTTATTGTGTTTGGTTTTTCTGAAAAAAGGTAGTTTTCAACATAGTTCTGTTATTAGTCTTCAAATATGATACTGCTGTTGTTTGCTAGGCACAAGGACTCTGGAATTTCAGGATGCTCAACTAAGGTTTGCTCAATTTCGGTGAGAAGTCGATTGATTTTGTTCAGGTGAGCTATTACTTCATTTGTTAGAGAATCAACGGTTATTCGGATGCCACGAACTCTAGATTTTTGAGTGTTCATCTTCTTTTCATATTCCAAAACATTTGATTCCAAAAAATATCTCCCCTAATCAGTGTTTTTAAAATACAATACTTTAGTTTTGTTGCACAAAAAACACATCAAGTCTTCTATTACAATTTCCTATATAAACGCCTAAAAATTTCTATAAAAAAAGTAGTATAAACTGGAAAAAGGATTTCCAACAAACCCAACTTTTTAGACTGCTAGGCGGTTGACGTCTTTTTTCTGGGTGACCTTTTTTACTTCTTTGTCTCCGTCGTAAACTGCTTTTGACATTTTTTGTTGCAGGTCAGCTAGGCACTTTTTGAGTTTGGGGTTAGACAACGCAAATATCCGTACTGCGATTAGGGCTGCGTTTTCGGGTTGTTCGACGTATGCTACGGGGATGCCTTTGGGCATTGCTGTTGAAGAGAACACTTTTGCTGCGCCGTGTTTGTCGGAGTCTGGTGGGCATGCGATTACTGGGAAGGTTGTTGTTCCTGCGACTACGCCTGATAGTGCGTCGGATAGTCCCGCAACTGTGATGTAAACGATTTTGTCGCCGCATGTGTCGTAGGCTTTTATGTCGTTGAGCAGTTTTTCTGGGGTTCTGTGAGCAGACGCAACACTGTAGAGGCAGTCTACGGGTAGTTTTTCTTTGTTTAGAAAGTCTTTAATCTTGGCGGCGAAATGAAGGTCTCTTGGAGAGCCCATAAGAACTACGATTTTCTCTTTTGACATACAAACACCATACCATACAGATGATTTAAACTTATCAACAAGGGGTTATTCCCAGTTCTTTCGGATTGTTTCACTTTTCTTGGTTGCAGCCTCAACAGCACGCATCAACGCCTGACGTATGCCGCTGGCTTCAACTTCGGCGATGGCTTCGATTGTGGTTCCGCCTGGAGTTGTTACACTGTCGCGTATCTGGGCTGCGGTTTGGTCAGTTTCCAGCACAAGTTTTGCGGTCCCCAAAACAGCCTGAGCAGCACTCTGCGCGGCTAGGTCTCGGGGTAGGCCAACTTTCAATCCTGCGTAGGTTAAGGCTTCAATGATTATGGAAAGGTATCCTGGACCGCTTCCGCTTACCGCTGTTACGGCGTCCATGTATTTTTCGTCGATTTCCATGGCTTTGCCCATGTAACCAAGAATTGTTTGGACTTTTTGTTTGTCTTGCTCGGTTACGTCTGGGTCGCAGCAGTAGGCGGTGAACGATTCTTGCACTTTGATTGCAACGTTTGGCATGACCCGAACAAAACGCGCCTTTGGTACGACGCGTTTGCAGAAGTCAACGGTGACTGCGGCGGCTACACTGATTACCAGTTTGTTTTCGAGTTCTTTGCTTGCTTCGGTTAAAACGGATTTCAGGATGTTGGGTTTTACGCTGAGGATTATTATGTCGGCGGTTTTTGCTGCTTTTTTGTTGTCTTTGGTTACAGTTACGCCCTGTTTTTCTAGGTCTTTGATTTTTTCTACAAATAATTCGGCGGCTACTATTTTTCCTTCGTATTTGCCTTTTAGTAAACTGTTTACTACGGCTCCGCCGATGACTCCCATGCCGATTACTGCAACCTTGTCTTTCATCAAGTTAACATCCTTTAGGTGATATGTGATACATTTTCCAAAGTCACCTATTAATAAATTCTTCTTGACCAAAAAATTGCCCAGAATTGTTCCAGTGTGGTAATGTTACCAATTTCGTAATACGAGTTTATCTAAACAGAAACCATTTTTTGTTTTTCAGGAAATCATAGGCTACCTGAAAGGCTTGTGCAGCTCCTGCAAAACAATTGACGAGGGGAGAAAATGAACTACTTTGGTGAAGACGAGGAAGTTATTGGGGAGAAAAAGTGGGACTGGAAGAACTTCAAATCAACAAAAGATTACCCAGTTTCCAACAACTTGTTAAACTGGGTAATAGGACAAGAACGAGCCCTAAAAGAGTGCTATCTTTGTCTTGAAGAGTGGGTTCATAAACTCAAAAATCTCAAAGAAGAAAAATGGTACGACGCATGGACAAACCCCGACAAAGACAAACCAACAGTAACCAAAACAGCCCCACCCGGACCTTACCTGCTTTTGCTAGGAGACCCCGGTACAGGCAAATCGTTGATTGGACGAGCCCTTTCAGTTCACCTTACTGAACGCTACCAAAAAGAAGACATCAAACTCCAAGACGTAGTCTGCTGGCAAAACGAAGTTATTCCAAGTGAACCAAAAATTTCTTGTCATCAAGCGGGTGAAGGAAAAAGGATTCTGCTTAAACAGAAACTAAAAGAAGAAAAAAAACTGTTTTTGCAGCGAATCGGAGTGAAAGCCATAATCTATTTGATGATAGTTGTAGCTTCAATTTTCATGTTTGCCGGATTTTATTATCTATGGCAAGAAAAAATCGCATGGGACATAAACGCCATGACAGCGTTTGGTGAACCTCTGCAAACGATTAACAACGGCGACTTTAACACGTATATGCTTGACAACTTCATTTCGATTGGAACAATGACATTTCTGCCCGCAGGAATGATGCTCATGTTCCTGATACTGGTAACTGTTCTGGGACGTTTCGGCGTACTAGGAGCAGCCAAAGGAGTAGGCGGAGCAAAAGCAACCAACGTTCCAAAATTCATCGTGGACAACTCCAAAAAAGTTGCACCATTCATCGACGCAACAGGACACGGCAGCGCCCAACTGTTCGGAAGCATCGCATGGGACCCACTGCAAACAGGCGGACTTGGCACCCCTGAACACCAACGAGTAACCGCAGGAGACGTCCACCGAGCACACCAAGGAATCTTGTATGTTGATGAAATCAAAAACATGTCACCAGACGAAGCAATCACACTGCTAACCGTGCTAGAAGACGGACAGTTGCCAATTACGATGCGAAGCCGTTTAAGCGGAGCAGGCGGAACAGCAGCAATGGCAGTATCCACAGAGCCAGTTCCGTGCATGTGTTTCTTGGTTGGCGCAGGAAACTTTGACAGCATCGGGCACGTTCACCCAGCGTTGATGGACAGGATTTACGGTTACGGCAAAGTAGTAAGAATGAACAACGACATGGAAAACACCGTAGAAAACCGCCGAAAATACATTCAATTCATTGCACAAGAAGTTGAACGTTTCAGGCTCTTACCGTTCAGCAGAGAAGCATGTGAAGAAATAGTTAACGAAGGACGCAGAAGAAGCAACAAAAAAGATTCATTAACAACAAAGTTTCGTCCAATGATTTCGTTAGTAAAAACCGCAGCCACCTTGGCAAAAAATGAAGGCTTAGAAGTGGTAGAGCGCAGACACGTCAAAGAAGCTATCGAAAACCACTGTAAAACAATCCAAAAACAGATTCTGGAACATCAGATGAGTGAACGCGGACAACTCCTAGACATCACCCCAACTGGCGCGAAGATGGGACAGATTTACGGCGTTGCAGTAGTCAAAGACCCCTACAGCGGAGAAATGACCGGAAACGTTCTCACTGTTAAAGGGTTCTTGGAAAAACGGGACAAAAAACACAGTGGAATACGGGGATACTACAAGGTAACAGGAATCGCAAAAGAAGGACAAGAACAGTTCATCGCAGACAGCGTCGCAAAAGTCAGAAGCGTAATCCTGCAAAAATATGGCGTGGACATTGCCCAAGAATACTTCACACACATCGATTTCGCTCAAGCCTACAGTGTAGACGGACCAAGCGCAGGAGTAACCATGACGATACTGCTGTGTTCGTTGCTGGAAGGTAAATCAATACGGCAGGATGTGGCGGTTACGGGAGAAATCAACGTAAGCGTGGATGACGTAATTCCAGTTACTGCAGTTGGCGGGTTGCACGAGAAAATTAAAGCCGCTGAAATGTGGGGCTTTAAAAAAGTAATAGTTCCAGCCAAGAACTACAAACACTCTATCGACCCACGGGACTACAGCATCGAAGTAATTCCAGGAGAAACCTTGGAAGATTACCTAAAGGAATGCTTGATTCAACCAGAAAACGACCCGAAAAAGACAAAGTAGGGTCATTTTATACTCAAGAACAGTTTCAGGTACTCTTTTAGATGCCGCGTAATCAGGAAGTTTTCTTTTACACGTTCTTTTCCTTTTTCTCCCATCAGCTTTGCCTGCTGCGGATGTTTTAACAGATACAACGTTTTTTGTGCAGCCTGTTCTATTGTGTCAACCAAAAACCCTGTTT
>JAOZIC010000124.1:2389-6206 GCA_026014605.1 Candidatus Bathyarchaeota archaeon | reverse complement strand
ACATCGATAACGCCCAGCGGGTCTTTCCAAGGGTCAAACCTTGCAACTTGGTTAAGCAAAGGATGTTCAGGGTTTATGTTGTAGCGTTCTAAAACAGAAAACACTTGGCTTTCGGGCAATGGTTTACATTTGTTGCTAAGCGGGTCAATAGACGGCGTAATCAGGGCAACGTTTCGTTTTTCTAGAGGACTTTTCACGTACTGTTTTGCCGTAAAAATATACGCGTCATACTTTTCTAAAGACGGCTCCATAAAACGCCAAAACTGCATGTTGGGCTGCGACAAATCTATGTGACAGCGCCAAATCCATTTGCCATTCTTTTTGGTTTGGTAATCAATTAATGCCAAAGGCTGCGGGTCATGAATAACTACGTAGTCGTAGTCTAAGTCCAAAGATTCTGCGTTTAACTTGTTGTAGTTCAAGTAAATCTGTTTCATCTGCGCAGAAAGAGGCATCTGCATTCCCTGCAAAGCATTATGAAACGATTTAGTAACATCAAAAAACTCCATTTCACCTTTGATCACTTTCCAGTGGGCATCCAAACCAACGTCACGCATCAAAGGCACGATTCTGCGCAACATTTCGGATACTCCGCCTCCAAAAGCTGTGGAGTTTACGTGAACCACAGATTTGCCTTTAAGTTGTTTAGCCAAGTTTTGTATGGCACGTATTTCGGTTTCTCCGATAATTTCTCGGTAAGAATCCAAAGAAAGTGTACCTAAAGATACCTCACTCATGCAGTTATCTCCCCCAGAAAATAGATTCTGCTACGTGAGATAATAAAGTTGTTGCGACCGCAAAGAAAAGATGCTAAAAAACCATTAGTTAATCAAAAGTTACCATAGAAAACAGTCAAGCACCCCAAAATATATAGCCAATATAGTATGAACAAAGTTTAGGGGGAAAATTTTTAGTGAAAAATAAGCGAGCAGTATCGACAACTGTTTGGGCAGTTATTATAATCATAATCTTGATTGTCGCTGCCGTTGCAGTTTGGTATATAATGCAACCACCAGCAGAAGAAGAAAAAGAGTTAACCGTATTCAGCCTGTGGAGCGAATCCGAAGAGGCAAACTTCAAAGAAGCCTTAGCAAAATTCACCGAAGACACAGGAATAGCGGTTAACCACGTTGGATACTCCACAGAAGAACTTTTGATTACGGTTCCTACGCAACTTGAAGCAGGAGAAGCCATCGCCGACGTAGTTATAGCTCCATGGCCATCGTGGATACTGGATTTAGCTTCCGACGGTTTACTGGCTGATGTTTCCGATTACATGGATGCCGCAAAATTCCCAGACACATACCTTGACGTAGTCAGTTCAGGAAGCGCAGTGTACGGGGTTCCCTTCAAGGTTTCGGGCAAACCAGGGTTCTGGTATGTAAAATCGTTCTTTGAAGACAACGACCTAACAGTCCCAACAACATACCAACAATTCACTAACCTACTAGCTGACATCATGGAAATAGACGGCGTAGAAGCAGCAATAGCAAGCGGAAATGGTGTTGGGTGGCCTCTGTCAGATACTACTGAGGCGTTCATTATCGGTTTGGGCGGATACCAACTACAAGAAGACCTGATTTTTGGTGACACAATGTTCACCGACTCAGAAACCAAGGACGTATTTGAGGAACTGGCTGCGTTGCTTTCGGAAGGCTACTTTAGTGTTCCTGATGATTGGCAAACTCAAGTAAGCAGAGTCTACGACGGAACATATGGAATATACTTCCAAGGCAGTTTCGTAACAACCATTGAACCGTTTAGCGAACACACAGAAGACCTAGCGTTCTTCCCGTTCCCAGGTACTGACGGAGCAACGGGTGCTGTAGATTATGCAATAATGCCCGCGAACACGGAAAACATGGATGAAGCCCAACAGTTAATGGAGTTTTTGGCAAGTGCCGAAGCACAAGAAATCATGGTTGAACAAGGAGGGTTCCTTGCACCACACAGCGATGTCCCAGATTCTGCGTACAGTGCAATAGATTTGCAGGTTTTGCAGTTCATGCGAACTGTAACAGTTGTTCCAGACCTTGACGACGCAATAGGTAATCCGTTCCAGCAAACATTCTGGGATCAGCTAAAGGCGTTGTGGGTTACACCTGACGAAACAGACTTAGACGATATGCTACAAGCGCTTCAAGACGATTGGACTGCTCCTCCGTTCTAGATGGGGGACACCAATGAATCTGCGCCAAACAAAAATTCCCCTTTTTTTTCTTGCACCCACGATTTTGTTGATTACACTTTTTGTTATTTTTCCAGTAGTTAACACGGTTTACATCAGTTTTCTGGACGATGACGACCAATTCGTCGGCTTAGACAACTACGCAGAAGTTTTCAGCCGAAAATACTTCTGGAACCCAGATAACCTGCTGGAAGGCAAACCTCCACCATACGGGGCGCTGATACATAACGGAATCTGGATAGTTTTGCACCTGCCGTTGTCCCTGTTTTTTGGTTTAGCCCTAGCCATACTGTTACGGGACGTCAAAGGCGGTGCCATAATCAAGTCTGCGGTTTTCTTGGGAATGGTTATCCCCATGATAGTTGGCGGAATCCTGTTGCGGTTCATCTACGACGACAACGCGGGAATACTAAACGGGTTTCTTAGAATCGTCGGCTTAGGCGACTTAACCCGAACGTGGACGGCGTATCCTCAGACCATCCTGTTAGCACTGATTTTGGGAACGGTTTGGATTTGGACAGGCTTTAGTATGATAGTCTACTCCGCGGGGTTAGAGGGCATACCAAAGGAACTGTTTGAAGCATCAAAAATCGACGGCGCATCTCGGTGGCGAACCTTTTGGCGCATCACTGTTCCGATGTTACGACCCGCCACGATTATTGTGATTACGATGACGCTTCTTTGGGAACTGAAAATCTTTGATATCGTCTGGGTTATTCAGCAGGGTGGACCCGGAGGCGCAAGTATGGTTATGGCGTTGCAGATGTTTTTGGAGGCGTTTCTTAACCGCAGTTTTGGCACAGCCTCAGCCATAGCAACCATGTTAACGGTTTTGACGTTTGGGTTTGCGGCGTATATGGTTTACAGGATGGTGAAAAGTTGAAGCTGCACAAACCAGATTTTTCGGAATTGCTTGCAAGGCTGCGGAAAACAAGCAAAACCACGATTATTGTTCATATACTGGCTTGGGGGCTTTCGCTGGTTTGGATTGTGCCGTTTCTTGGAGTGTTTATGGCGTCGATAAGACCATTAAATGAGATACTGAACGGTTGGTGGAACTTTGAAGTGTTTAACCCAACATTCCAAGGCTACATCGGAGCATGGAACCACCCAACTGCTCCACTGAACACGGCGTTATTCAACTCGCTTATAGTAACCATACCTTCAACGTTTTTGCCAATATTTGTGGCAGCGTTGGGAGCGTATTCTTTTGCGCGTTTCAAGTTTCCTACACGAGATTACCTGTTTTTAGTCATAGTACTGCTTCAAACAATACCCCAACAGATGGTTATCATCCCCATATTCAACACCATGATAACGTTAGGTCTGTGGAACAACTTTCTGGGACTGATTCTTGTCCACACCGCGTTTGCGTTGCCGTGGCAAATCTTCTTTCTAAGAAACTTTTTCTCCGTGCTACCCGTAGAAATCGAAGAAGCCGCCCGAATAGACGGCGCGTCGTACCTCAAAATATTCTACAAAATAGTCATACCCCTAACACTGCCAGCACTTGCATCGTTAACTGCATTGCAGTTTGTTTGGGTTTGGAACGACTTCTTCTTCGCCATAGTACTCATAAGCTCGCCAGAAATGAAACTTGCAACCCAAGCAGTATCCGCCATGCCCGGA
>JAOZIC010000124.1:0-2289 GCA_026014605.1 Candidatus Bathyarchaeota archaeon | reverse complement strand
GGACTGCCGATAAACCCAGCCACGAACATGTTTTCAGGACGGGAGTATATGTCGTCTGGTGTTCCAACCTGCTGCAGAATGCCTTCGTTCATTATTGCTACTTTGTCGCCCATGGTCATTGCTTCTACTTGGTCGTGAGTAACATAAATTGTGGTTACGCCGAGCTCTTTTTGCAGTTTTTTTAGTTCTGCACGCATGTAAACCCGCAGTTTAGCATCCAAGTTGCTTAACGGTTCGTCCATCAAAAACACGGTTGGGTCACGAACTATTGCCCTGCCCAAGGCAACTCGTTGGCGTTGTCCTCCGCTGAGTTGTTTGGGTTTTCTGTCAAGCAACGCTTCAACTTTGAGCAGTTTTGCGGTGTGTTTTACACGTTTGTCGATTTCGTCGGGTGCTACTTTCATGTTTTCTAGCGGAAACGACATGTTCTTGTAAACCGTCATGTGCGGATAAAGCGCGTAGCTTTGGAAAACCATTGCAACGTTTCGTTCTTTGGGGTCTAACTCGTTTGCTAGGCGGTCTCCGATGTAGATTTCTCCTTCTTCTGGAGTTTCTAAACCTGCGATGCAACGGAGCGCAGTAGTTTTTCCGCACCCCGAAGGACCCAGCAATACTAGGAACTCTTTGTCGTTTACTTCCAGATTCAAGGCGTTAACTGCAACTACGTTGCCAAAACGTTTGGTTATGTTCTTTAGAAGAACCCTCACCAATCTGTTGTCTCCCCCAAACAGAACGATAGTAAAAAACTAGGCTGTTTAAACGTAAAAGGTTTGTCAACATTTCCAGTTTTTGAAAAAACCAAATATTTGTCACTACCAACTTGGTTGCAGGTCACAGTGTTGCAGCGTTTAGCCACAAAAAAACTTGCATTAGCCAGCCTGCTAGCAGCAATTTCTGCGGTTTTCGAAATAACACCCGGACCACCCTTTGACATACCGTTCCCGCTTTACACCAAAGTTTCATGGGACCTAACAGGAATGCCAATGATGGTCAGCCTAGTTTTTACGGGTCCAATAGGCGCAGTGTACACTTGCCTGATTGGCTGTTCCTTCATTTTCATACGAGGAAACATTTACGGCGGAGTATTCAAACTCGTTGCTGAGCTTGCAACCATTCTAGCGTTTTATGCAATCCAAAACGGCTTCATAAAAAAGACCGCATCAGCAGTAACTTCCAGAATCGTTGTGATGACAGCGGCAAACTATGTTTTACTTCCAATATTTTATTCAATGCCAGTTTCGACGGTGGTTAGCATTTTACCTGCGTTAGCTTTGATGAACGCTTCGCAAGCGTTGATTAACATAGTTCCAGCCCAAATCGTATACATGCGGCTGAGTGACTGGTGGCAACAACAAACTAGAACTTAGATGGTGGACTGGGCGGGAATTGAACCCGCGACCTCCGCCTGTTTCGGCGTATTTGCTTGCGAAGGCGGCATTCGTGCCAGACTAAACTACCAGCCCAACTTGTTCTTGTATCGTTTAAACCAAGACCATATTTAACATTGCGGAAAAGAAGCAAAACAAAACTCTTGTTACATTCAACACTTTTAGTTGTTATATTCTTCACTTAGAACCTGTTTTTGGGAATTTCCATAACAAAACGAGCCCCTTTTCCTTCTTCACCTGCTTCATTGATGGTCCACCCGTAAGCGTCACAGATTTTCTTTACCAAAAACATTCCATAACCTGTTCCTTTGCCGTAACCTTCTGAAAAAATCAGTTCTTTTTCGTTTTCGGGTATGCCAACACCATTGTCTTCATACACAATTTTTTGGTTGTCAGCATTTTGTTCAGGGTAAATCTTGATTTGGGTCATCGTTTCGCCATGGACTATGGAATTGTGCATCAAGTTGTAGAATATTTGAGTTAACAAAGAATCTGCAAAAACAGACAAATCCGCACATTTGTTAATTAGTTCAACATTCTCTAGACCCAAAAGTTTTGCAGCGTCGTCAACACATTTGCCAACATTGAGCATTGTGCGTTTTTCTACGCCAATTTTTTCGTAAACACCAGCAAAACTGAAAATGTATTTGATTTGGTCAAGGTTGTTTTCAACGCTTTCAAAGGTGTTTATTGTCTCATGGGTGGGTGATAACTTCAGTTTTGCCAGATACAGGTTGTTAGCAATTATTGCAAGTTTGTTTTGAACATCGTGCCTAGTTAACGAGCCAACAATACGAAGCTTCTCGTTAATATCCACCAATTCTTTGTTTGCTTTGTCTAATCTTTTTTCAGCTTTTGTAGCCGCTTGGGTTTTTAGAAATGAATAAACCAACAAACATGC
>JAOZIC010000171.1 GCA_026014605.1 Candidatus Bathyarchaeota archaeon | reverse complement strand
CGGTTTTCTGTTGGTGCTTTAACTGCGCAGGTGTTGTAAACCAAAAACTGGGCATCCTCGGGTTTGTCGACAAGAATGTAGCCTGCTTTTGCGAGGCATCCTGCTATGACTTCTCCGTCGGCTAGGTTTGCTGAGCATCCGAAGCTTTTGACGTAGACCCGTTTTGGTTTGTTTTGCATGAAGTTTCAGCTCAACTGCTATTAGGCAAACGGGTGTAGTTGGAAAGATATTACTTATACGGTTTTAGTTATACTAGAATGAGCATGAAGTATCTCTGGTTTGATTTTTTGCAGGGTAATGGGAAAACAACAAACAACGATTGTGCAAAAGCTTATAAAGACATGTATGTTCATATTTGAATCATATTTGTATCTTAACATTAAGACATATAAGAAGCAAACAAACAGTCATTAGAATAATTACCCTCGGAGAACCAAAAAAATGAAACTAATCACCTTACATTTACCCGAACCATACATCCAAGCATTAGACAACCTAGTCGACGAAAAATATTATCCAAACAGAGCTGAAGCAATCCGCACAGCAGTAAGAGACTTGCTCAGCATAGAAGCATGGGGAAAGAGCAGAAATGGCTAGAAACCTAGAAAAACTCATAAAAATTCAAGCTCCAAAACCAATTCAAGAAATCCCAGAAATGACCCTCAACCCATGCGAAATAGTATCCACCATGCCAACCCTTGACCTAACAAACATCGAACCATACACAGAGCAGGGACTGCCAATCCACGTGGACTTGGGTCTGGACCAGCTCGAAGACATGGAAGAATAATCTTCCAACACAAAAATTTTCAAAAATTACCTTTGTTGCCTTGCAACTACTCGTTCTAGTCTAGTTTTCCAAGAGATTCCCTTACCAACAGGGCGTACGGCTCCTTTTTTGATTGCACAAACAATCGCGTCAATATCTGGATCAGCATCAACAACTGTATAGGCTGACCCGATTTCTGGACCATAATGTGAGTCACTTCCTCCAGTTTGTGGAAGCTGCAACCGTTCAGCAAACCGTCTGCTAAAATATGTCAAAACAGAAAACGGGACAGAGGACGCGTTCATTACCTCAACCGCGTCGTAACATGTTACTTTCTTGGTTGGCGGAGACTTGTAAAACGCCGTAGGGTGAGGCGCAATTGCGAGTCCGCCTGCTTCGTGAATTTTTTGGATAGTTTGTTTCATTCCCAACTTTTTGGGTATCTGTGCAGTGACGTTGATGCCTAGAAGATGTCCCTGTGAGGTGGATACTTCTATTCCGGGTATTACAAGGATTTCTTTGGTTTTTAGTTTCAGGGCGCCTTCGACGGTGTTGTGGTCAGTAACGGCAACGCCATCAAGTCCACGTTTTTTGGCATAAGAAACAACCTGTTCCAGAGTAATAGTGGAATCGCCAGAATAGCAGGTGTGAACGTGAAAGTCGATTTTCAGTCCCAAAAACGTCCCTTCATCATCCAGTT
>JAOZIC010000018.1 GCA_026014605.1 Candidatus Bathyarchaeota archaeon | reverse complement strand
TACTGCGTATCCTGAAAGAAATATGATTAAGGCTACGCCTGCCAAAAATTTGATTCCTACAAATGCGAGGTTTTCTTTTTTTGTTGGTTTGGGTTCTTCTTCTTGGGCGTTATTGTTGTTTGTTTCTGTTTTTCGGGATACTGTTACGCCGAAGTAAACAAACAAAATCAGCAGTATTACTCCAAGCATGGTGCCTAGGCTGCCTCGTTGGACTATGAACAGTGGAATAACCGAGGATATGAACAGAAACTGTACTAGCTCTTTTTGTGATTGTCCTTTAACGTTGATTTCTTTTCTGCTAATTATTATTGCCAGACCAAGAATTATTGTCAGGTTTGCAATGTTTGAGCCTAACACGTTTCCCACGGACAGTCCGCCTTCGCCCGCAAGGGATGCAACGGTGGATACTGAAAGCTCGGGTAACGAAGTTGTGATAGAAAGCAGTATGAACCCTGCAGCCATCTCGGATAAACCTAGGGCTCTGGAGATTACCAAAACATATCGGATGATGCGGTCGCTGATTAACATTATCAGAAACAATGACACAGCAAGTATCGGTATACTGTAGAGTATCACTTGGTCCCCTTTACCATCCAATTTGTAGTTATGCTATGAATGCATGTGGAAGGCTTTTAAAGATTTTAGGTGCTATAATTTTTATTTGAAAGGTAGTTTTGATTTGAGCGGTCTAGACTTTTTTACTACCATAGGCGAATGGACGGCAGAGAACTTGCCTAACATCTTTTTTTCGTTACTGGCAATTGCAGTAGGATATATTGCTGTCAAACTCATCGCACGCGAGATAAAATCGCTCAAAACTCAAAACAGGCTCGAACAAAATGCAGCCTACACTTTGAACCGAATCATTAAATGGGTCATTTTTATGGCTGTTTTTTCGGTTATTTTATTGCAGTTTGGAATAACTTTGGGTGAAGTTTTTGGGCTTGCAACAGTAATCGGAGGAACAATCATCGGGTTTGCGTCCATAAACACGTTAGGTAATACGATTGCTGGTTTAATCGTTATGAGCAGCCGCCCTTTCAAGGTGGGGGACAGAATTTTCTTTAACGGTCAGTTTGCGGATGTCGAAGGTATAGAATTGATTTACACCAAGATGCGAACATTGGACAACGTGTTGGTTTCTATACCTAATCAGGAACTTTTGAAATCTGAAATCGACAACTACGGAAAAACTAACACCGTTCGCAGAGCCTGCGCAATTACTGCTGGTTTTGAGTTGTCCTCTGATGACGTAGAGGCTGCGTTGATGGATGCAGCAAACAAACTGTTGAAAACAAAGGACATCATAGCTGACCCTAAACCGTATGTGTGGGTTACCAAGTTTGGAAATTTTGCCGTTGAATACACACTTTATGTATTTATTGACCAGATTAAACGGTTGCCCGAAATAGATTCAGAAATCAAACGCACAGTTTTGCGAACATGCAAAGAACACAACATAGACATTACCAC
>JAOZIC010000126.1:8883-11060 GCA_026014605.1 Candidatus Bathyarchaeota archaeon | reverse complement strand
AATGACGAACTAAGCAACATTGCTTAGCTCCCACCTCTTCTTTTCTTTCTTTTTTCTTTTTTTGATTTAACAAGCAATTATTCTAGCTAGACTACAAGCCGCATGCCTGTTTTTTGGTGTGTCCATACCTTAAAGTAACCGCAAACATGATTTATTTTAGGGGGCACACAGGTTTTGGCTAAAGTTTCCAAGATAATCAAAAGGGACGGACGCACAGTAAGTTTTGATGAAACAAAAATTGTAAACGCGATTCTCAAGGCACTAAAAGCCGAGGAAAAAGGAGATGAAAAGGTTGCGAAACGGCTTTCAAAAGATGTTGTGCAACGGCTCAATGAACAGTTTGCGGACAAAATTCCCAACGTCGAAAACGTTCAGGATATAGTTGAGCAGGTTCTTATCGACAACGGCTATTCTGAGGTTGCCAGAGCATACATTTTGTATCGGCAGGAACGTGCACAGATTCGTGATTACAAGAAATTTTTTGGTGTCGCAGACGACCTGAAACTTGGAGTAAACGCCATCAAGGTTCTAAAAAGCAGGTATCTGATTAAAGACGAGCACGGCAAAGTTGTGGAAACGCCCAGTGAAATGTTTCGCAGAGTAGCCAAAGCCGTAGCTGAAGCAGATTTGTTGTACGACAAGAATGCTGACATCAAGAAAACAGAAGAAACGTTTTACCGAGTTATGGCTGACCGCGAGTTTTTGCCAAATTCGCCGACGCTTATGAATGCGGGTACAAGGTTGGGTCAGCTTTCTGCGTGTTTTGTTCTGCCCGTAGAGGATTCTATCGATGGCATATTTACTACATTAAAGCACATGGCAATTATCCATCAATCAGGTGGAGGAACAGGGTTTTCGTTTAGCAAACTACGTCCCGCAGGCGACATAGTAGGCTCCACAAAGGGCGTTGCGTCGGGTCCTGTTTCGTTCATGACCATCTACGACGCCGCAACAAACGTGATTAAACAGGGTGGACGACGAAGAGGCGCTAATATGGGAATCTTGGATGTTTCGCACCCAGACATTTTGCAGTTTATCGCAGCGAAATCCCAAGAGGGCATTCTGACCAACTTTAACATTTCAGTTGCTGTTACGGACAAGTTCATGAAAGCCGTCGAAAACGACCAAGAGTATTCATTGGTTAATCCACGTAACAACAAAGTTGAAAAAAAGCTACGAGCAAGACACGTTTTCGATTTACTTGTAGCCAATGCTTGGCGGTCAGGAGACCCCGGGCTGGTGTTTATTGACGAAATTAACCGACATAATCCGACTCCTAAACTGGGAAGAATAACCAGCACAAACCCGTGTGGGGAACAGCCGCTTTTGCCGTATGAGTCCTGTAATTTGGGTTCGGTTAACTTGGCAAAGATGGTCAAAGACAAAGAGATAGACTGGGACAAACTAAGAAGTGTTGTCAGGGTTGCGGTTCATTTTTTGGATAACGTGATTGACGTTAACAAGTTTCCTGTGCCCCAGATTGCCGAGTTAACCAAAGCTAACCGAAAGATTGGTTTAGGGGTCATGGGTTTTGCGGATTTGCTGATTCTATTGGGTATAGGCTATGATTCAGAGGAAGCGTTGACGGTTGCAGAAAAGGTGATGCAGTTCATCAGTAACGAAGCAACCAAAATGTCGGTGGAGATTGGCGAGAAACGGGGAGCGTTTAGTAATTTTGTGGGAAGTCTTTGGGAGAAACGGGGATACAAAACCATACGTAACGCCACAGTTACCACGATTGCACCTACGGGCACGATTAGCATTATTGCGGGTTGTTCAAGTGGGATAGAACCTGTTTTTGCGGTTGCGTTGGTTCGTAACGTTATGGAGGGCACAAAGTTGTTGGAGGTTCAGCCCACGTTTGAGAGGCTTGCAAAAAGCAGAGGTTTTTACAGTAAAGAGTTGATGATGCAAGTTGCTAAAACGGGGTCAGTTCAGAAACTGGATGAGGTCCCAGTGGATGTTCGTCCCGTGTTTGTTACCTCGTTGGATATTGCTCCGAGTTGGCATGTTAGGATGCAGGCTGCGTTTCAGAAGTTTGTGGATAACGCTGTTTCTAAAACAGTTAATCTTCCGTACGACGCAACCGTGGAAGACGTTAGACAAGTGTATTTGTTGGCTCATAAGCTGCGGTGTAAGGGGATAACGGTTTACAGGTATGGCAGTAAAAAAGACCA
>JAOZIC010000126.1:5454-8783 GCA_026014605.1 Candidatus Bathyarchaeota archaeon | reverse complement strand
ATAAGCTGCGGTGTAAGGGGATAACGGTTTACAGGTATGGCAGTAAAAAAGACCAAGTGCTAAATGTTGGTCCATTGTTGAGCAAAAAAATTGCTTCAGAAGACCATGTGACCGCCAATTCAGAGTACGCAAGTGGGTGTTCAAAATGTTAGGAACTAAGAGTTGTTTTCTATTGTGGTAGAAAACGTAACGAAAACCTACAGGTACCCCAGTCCCTGCAAAGAGTGAACAACAATTACCAAGTAAACAGACAATACAAAGCCTGTGTGTACAAACCGCCACTTTTTGCTCAGTTTTGGTGCTATCTGGAATCTTTGCGCAAAACCTGTAATGACCAAAATCAGCATAGTTGTATACAGAATAATGCCTGTGCCAAGGTCGGGGTAGAACTGTTGTGGTCTGCTTAGTTGTGAGGCAAAGTGTACAGAAATTAACAGAAACGAGGTCAAGTTCCCCAGAACATGGATACCAAGAAGCAGTTTTGCTTTTTGTGGGTAACGCCGTTTCAGAACGTGATAAAGCGGAGCGTGGACTGTGATAAACAGGGCTGCGATAATTACCAGCCAGTGGTTGAAGCGGAACTCTCCAATGGTAAAGCCTAGGTCGAACCAGTCAACGTAGGTGCCATACGACAAGTACACAGTGATTAAAAGAAGAGCCACTGCCACCCAGAAAATTGGAGATTTATAACGAGAAATCAAAAACATACCTCCCCCGTGTTATTTTATGTGAGTTTGGTAGATAAAACATACTGTTGTAGTGGTGTTAATGGCGGGTTTCTGGGTTGCAAAATGATTAAAAACCCAAAAACCGTTGTTATAGGAAAGGTTAGTTCACATGTACTGTTCAAAATGCGGCGAAAAACTGGATGAAAACTCAAAGTTTTGCACTAAATGCGGAACCCCAGTAACAACGGCTGAAACTAAGGCAAACAACGTTGTCGAAAGCTTTGAAAAAGACCCTCAACTGCAGGACCACTGGATAAAACGAGTGATAGCTTACATCATCGACAGCATCATAATAAACATAGCAACAGGCATTCTTTTGGCGGTTGCCCTGTTTCCCGCGTTTATCGCAAATCCTTTTGGATACATCAACGTGACCAGTTTTCCGTTTGCCTCAGGCATAGCGGCGGTCATCTATTTTGTTGTTGCAGAAACAGTTTACGGAACCTCAATCGGAAAAACTTTCATGATGCTCAAGGTGGTTACAGTTTCGGGCGAAAAAGTTACGTTCGAAAAGGCAGTTATCCGCAACATAAGCAAAGTCTACCCAGTTCTGTTGCTGTTGGACGTAGTCGGCGGCGTGTTTGCAACCAGTGACATGCGCCAAAAATACAGTGACCAAATAGCAAACACAAAAGTGGTATAAGTAAATCTACAGCATCAACTGGTTACACTGAACAGTTGGTAGTTTCTTAGATTCAAAGCCGTGAAACTGCCATAACTATTGTTCTTGCAATCAACGATACACCGCTTATAACAAGTATCAGCGACCAATAGGCAAACCACTGTGTGCTGTCGATAAGGTATGCTTGAATCAGAAATGCTGTTCCGCCCCAGAGAACAATGTTTCCTACGGTTTCGGCTCGTTTGTACCATGTTGATGGAATAATAAACCGTAAAGCAAGAATGACTATCTGGAAGGCGCATGCTGCGATGCTGGCTTGTCCTGCTGCTTGGTATACAGTCATGTGCATGTCGGGAGATTTGGGTCCAGGAAATACTATGTCAGTGTTTGGTACGTCGACTAGTGCGAAGTCTTGAAAGAAGTCCACAGTTTTGCCAAACAGGTTAGGCGTAAGAACAAAGATTGATCCAACAAGAAGGAGGAAAAACCCGATGCCAAGGGCAGTGAAGATTCCTTCCCCAAATTGCAGAGGCTTCTCTTTGTTTTTGTTCAAATAATTCACTTCAAACATTGTTTTTTTGCTGTAATTGCTTATAATACTTCGCCACACCAAGAGGTGGGTGCATGTTTTAAATACCAATACCAAAATAACAGTAGATTTGTTAGGTGAAATGTTATGCCATATTGTCGTAAGTGTGGCTCTGAATTAAATGAAGAAATAGCTTTTTGCCCGAAATGCGGCACAGCAGTAAAGCCAACAGAAACTGCGACACCTCAAACGTACACCCACGAGAAAGGCGAAAAACAGGAAAAGAACGAGAAAACAGAAAAACAAGAAAAAATGGAAAAAAATGAGCAACAAGAAAAATATGAACAACAACCGTTCAGCATTGTAGGCTCACTGTTCGGCGGTTTCATCCTGATTTTCGTTGGTGTCATGTTCTATCTTGCGGTAACTGGCAGCATCGAATTTAGCGCTATCTTTCCGTTCTTCTTGATCATAATTGGTGTAATCGTTATTCTTGGTATAGCCGTAGGCGCAGTTATGGCGAAGAAAAAGAATCCAATGCCATAACAACCATCAACTAAACAGCAAAACCGCACCAATTCCAGAACTGGCTGATGAATACCAATGAGCGGCATAGACATACTAAAGCAAATCGTGAAACCTTGGCACGAATCTTTAGAAAACCCCGCTGAGGCACAACAACAAACCCTAGAAACACTGCTTATGGGCTACTCCAAAACAGATTACGGAAAAAAGCATTCAGCAGACAAAGTCGTTGATACATTGTCGTTTCGTGCAAACTTTCCGACCATAGACTATGCGGGTCTGGGTCCGTACTTTAAGGAGGCAAAAGCTGGCAACCATTCGGTTATTCTTTCTGAGCCTCCAATGTGTTGGGTGATGACACGGGGCTCTACAGGTGTTTCTAAAGTAATACCAGCCACACAAACGCATATTGAACAAATTTTTTGGTGCGGAGCAAGAGCAATCACAAACTATGCACTAAGAAAGAACGCGTTGGATGTTTTGGCTGGAAAGATATTGAACCTGAATTTTCCGTCTACTGTAACAACAACAGAGGTTAACGGCAAAAAAATCACCTACGGATACAGTTCAGGAACCTACGCAAAACTCAACCCCATGCTTAACCAAGTCAGCCTTCTTCCAAGACAAGAACAAATCGACGCACTAGGCGCAGGGATAACCAAAGCAGACTGGGAAAAACGGTTCGAGTTGGTTTACCAGTCAGCCATTAACCAACCAGTAGTTGCGGCAATGGGTGTAACTCCAGTAATTTTGTCGTTCGCCAAATATGTTAACAAAAAACACGGTACTAAACCCAAAGACCTGTGGCAACTAAAAGTACTCGTGTGTACTAGCGTCAGAAAGATTCAGTTCAAGTATGGTCCGATTCTCAGAAAATATTTTGGCGACGTTCCAATAGTTGAAATGTACAGCGCCACAGAGGGCG
>JAOZIC010000126.1:2307-5354 GCA_026014605.1 Candidatus Bathyarchaeota archaeon | reverse complement strand
CTTGACGATTTGCCGTATGTTTCTCCGAACTATGACACGTACTACTTTGAGGTAGAAACAGGCAAAGGCACTAAAATGCTTCATGAACTAAAACGGGGCGAGTGGGGCAGGCTCATTATCTCTTCTTGCTTGTTTCCCAGATACGACATCGGCGACATGATAGAAGCCATGGGAAAAAACTATTTCCGCATCTTTGGCAGAGCCAAAACATCAACAATTCTTGAACACCGACTGTACAGGCTGCTTTTTGGAAAATTCATTTAATTATCTGCTTGCTGTGGCCGTGTTAGTCGCTAAGTAAAACTAACAATTACCGTCTAGCCCGTATCGAAAACCGTAGAAATTCTTTATTACCCATTCAACGCATAGTTGTATAGACAGGGGAATTGTTTTGAGTGCAAAATATCAAGTATACAAGGACGCCGCAGGCAAATACCGTTTCAGACTTCGAGCCGCAAACAACAAAATCGTAGCTGTAAGTGAAGCATACGAAAGAAAAGCGGGCTGCATCAACGGCATACAATCTGTGCAGAAAAATTGTGGAGCACCAGTAGAAGACAAAACAGTGGAAACTGAACCACTGACCCATCCCAAATACGAAATTTTCATGGATACAGCTTCAAAGTACAGATTCAATTTGAGCGCCAGTAACGGAGAAATTATCGCAGCCAGCGAAGGATACGAAACAAAAGCAAGCTGTATGAATGGAATAGAAGCAGTCCAAAGAAGCTGTGACGCAGAAATAGAAGACTTAACCGAGACACAAATGGAAAAAATGGCACCAGCCATGGCTCCAGTTGCGGTAGGCGAGGACGCAGGTGAAAGCCATTTGGAGCTGTATTGTCCGCCGACCAGCGTTAATTGGAATACGATTGTAACCTTTGAAGGAAAACTGAAAAACAAAGACACAGGCAAACCAATAGCAGGAGCAGAAGTAGGAATCTGGGAAAAGGACAGGTCATTCATGGGTGACGACGTTCTTGTTTCAGGCATGACCAAAGGTGACGGAACCTACAGCATAGACTGGAAAGCCAAACAGCAAGATTGGTGGGATGACTCGGTAGAAGTTTATGCATGGTTTGCAGGAAACGAAAACTATACGGCGTCAAAAACAGAGCCACGCAAAATCAGGGTTCTAATTCATCTAAGAAATAAAGAATAACTTCAAAGATTTCAGCAGAACAGCTTTTTCTTTTCCCTTCTTTTTTTGTTCTTACATGTTATAGCGCATAAATTATGCTTGGTTATAGTGCACAAAACAAGGTGTCCACTAGTTTTAGTGATGAGTTAGCCGCTTTTTACAAGGTTAGTGGGTAGCTACTGTTGCCAACGTTCCAGATTCGGCAATATCTGTGCCATCTGTTCCATGGCTTGTTGAAGGGTTACGGTTGGGTCTTGGTCTGCCCACCCTTTTGCGGAAATTTGTATCATCTGCTCTAGGGTGGCGTCGGGTTGAGTGAATTGTCCATCTTTGAAGCAGTATAAACAATATTTTTGGTTCTTTGAGCCGTCGGCGTCTGTTCCATGCATTTCATGCTGTGTTAGAGGCATCCCACAACTTTGACAAAACTGACCTGCAGCCTGCATGCTTTATCTCCCAGCATATTACATAAGTTGACAAATACTTAAGACGTTCTAAACAAATGCTTTTGAAAAAACCAGCACCAAAAACAATACCGTAATAACAAAAAAGAAAATAAAGTCGGTTACGGCGCCTACGATTACACCAGATTTAGCACCGTTACGCCGTTATTTGATTACTGTGCATCTTCTTGTTGGTTGAATGCGTTGCTTTTCATGATGGAAAAAATCGTTGAGATAGGGTTTGGGAATTCTTTTGCGATTTCGTTTGCTGCTTCTGGGGGGACGCCTTGTTGTATCAACGTTTTTTTGAATGTTGATTTTGCTTTTCGACGTTTTAGCGTAGTTTGCGTAACCAGACCTAAAGATTGGAACGCTATTTTGGAGCCGTAAAGGACGTCCACAAAGAGGGCTTTTGCACCCATAGCTTAGCCCTCTTGGGTTCCAAACTTCATTCCTTTTAGGCTTTCACTCCACCGTGTTAGGGTTCCTAGGTAGTCTTTGGTCATGATTAGGGCTTGGTCTTCGGGGATGCCTCCGTCTTTTAGTGTTTTGTAGAAGGTGGCAACGGATTTGCCCATGTCTTCGGCGGCTTGTGGACTAAAGAAGGAGTCCAAGATTCCTTTTACTAATCCGGGGAGTTCTTTTGATACAGCTGCCAACAACCCAGAGATTTCTTCTGGTTTTGGCATGTCAGACTTTTTGTCGCTCATACTTATTCACCTCAAAATAGTATAGTCTGGATAGAATGTTTAGATTTATTGGACAAAACTGGTCAATTAGATGGTCAAGGCAAGCGGTAACGGTTACCGTCTTTGATTAATGCCTTTGATTCGATAAGTTGATTTATCCTGTTTCTGACAGTAGTCCTAGACGCCTTTCCGCGTTGCCGCCGTATTTCTCTTGTGAGTTCGCTGACGTTTCTGGGTCCTTTCACCGCAAGGTAGTTGAGGATTATTTTGTTTATTTCATCTTTTACTGACGTTGATTCTATGAGTTTTTTTGCTGAAACGATGCGGTTGAGGGTTTTTAGGGGTTCTCCGTACATGGCGGTTCCCAACTTTAGGCTTTGCAGAAAGTTTACAACTTCGGGATATTGTTGGCTCTCGGTTAACACGTTTTCTAGATAGTTTAGTCGGTTAATTATCCAGTCCAGTTTTTGGTTCAGGTTTTTGAGCGAGCCGTCAATATCCGACAAATCAAATCAACCGTATATTGATGAAACAGAAAATATGACTTTCCCCATCGTTCAGTCAAATGTTAAATTCGGTTATTACATAGTTTCATGTACCAAGGAAGGAAAACCTATGCCCCAACTAGTAAAAGGAGGCAAACACGTTTACGGCTGGTCAAAAGTAGGCGACAACGGAAAAATTGCTGTTCCCCCAGAAGCAATAAAGGAATACCACTTCAACCCGCCCACAAAAGTGTTCTTAATGACAGCCAGCAAACGTTCCGGAGGCTTT
>JAOZIC010000126.1:0-2207 GCA_026014605.1 Candidatus Bathyarchaeota archaeon | reverse complement strand
CTGACGGTGTTTTAGTGGAATTGTTGTTTCACATTTGATGCAATATTACTGTGTGTTGAATCGTTTTTGCGTAAAGCCTATCAGTGTAAAGGGGAGAGTGTTAACGGGGGCTTTGTTATTGCCGTATTGTTGTCCAGAGTGCGGTGGAACTGCAGTTACATGGGACAGAGGTTGCTGCCAAGCCGTGTGTCCAAACGACAAAACGCCTGTTAGCTTATTTGTTAACAAAATAGGCTAACGGTTTAACCTTAATCAGGTTTGGGCGTTACTGCGTTGCTAGCAGGTAAGCCGCAGTTTGACACAAAAAGGTTTTAGTTTTCAACAAGTTGCCTAAGAATTCTTGTTTCTTCTTTTAGGTCATCGACTTCTTTTTGCAGGGTGCAGATTTTTTGTTCTGCGCCCCGTTTGAGGTTTTCCAGTTCTTCGAGAAGTTCTGCTTTTTGTTTTTCTAGGTTTTTGATGTTTTCCAGCAGTGCTTTTTGGGGCTCAACAATGTCTGAGATTTTTTGGCGTATAGCAGAAGTGTCTACGTCGTCCACGTTTATTATTTCTACATAGGTTGACTCAGTTTCTATTGTTACTGTTTCGATTTTTGTTAAACAAAACGGGCATGCCTTGTAGGTTTGTTGGGGGGTTGACGAAAAGTTTGTGACCATAACTGGGTTTTCGAACTGTTTTTTGCATGACGCATGAGGGCAAGTAATAGTCGGCATTGTAATCGAACAAATTTGGAAGTTATAGAATATATTTGGTTGGTACGGTCATAAAAATAGTACGAAATCTGAAATATGTCCGTTTGCGAACAGCTTATCTGTTTTGGTCTGTTTATCACTCAAACAACCCAGAAACAACCAAAGAACCCATTGAACTAGGACGCAAACAGTTTAGGATACGCCAAATTGTCGTAGACTCGCTGTATGGTCTGGTCGGTTACGCCCAAATTTTTTAGAAGTTTTATTAAATCGTCAAGGTTAACAACGTGTTTGCAGTCTTGGCAGACCCGCAGTTCCGCGTAGTATCTGGATATTCGTCCATTACAGTGTGGACACTCAAACAACAAAACTATCTCCCCTCAACATAATATCTATATGAAGCACCTAAAATGAGTTTGCTTTAACCAAAACCAACAACGAAAAGTTACTGTTCCTGTTTAAGCGACAAAACCGTCTCTTCCAAGGCTTTAATTTGCTCTAACAAAAGTTGTTCCTTTTTTTCGTGTTCTTCACGAAGCTTTGTCAGTTCAGTTTGCAGGGACGTTTTCTCAGTTTCTAAATTCATGAGTTTTTGTTGAATATGATTAAAGGCATCGACAACAGTGTTCATACAAGACGAGCATTGGTGAACTTGTTCTGCTTTTTGTTCCTCTGAAAGCTCTACTCCAGACATCACGAACCCTTCAACGCATATGATACATAATAGAGGGGTAAATTGTTTTCCATTTAGAAGACTATAAATGGCACTGTGCATTTTGAGCCATTGATGTTTCAGAATCAAGGATACCGACATAGAACACAAAATTAGGTTAAACTAAGTTCCAGTAGGTATTTGCAGTTCATAAAATTATAAAAACTATTAATTGATTAAGTATGGGAACGCTGAATGCTATTTACAAAAAAACCCCGTCAAAATTCTCAAACAGAAAGCAGCCTTGATTTAGAGAACTTCATTTCAATATTTGTTGCACCCCCAACAGTGGCGATAATTGCTACTGTTTGTTTTTCTTTGTGGTCACCAATTGGTTTAGGGTCGCTTTGTGCACCAGTTACTATTCTGCTTTGTTTTTTGTGCTTTGCATTCTTCCCGTTTTTAGCAATTCTTTACTTTCACAGAAAAAAAGTCGTTGACATATACGTTTCACAAAGAACATCAAGAACACCTTTCTTCTTGTTCGCCATCAGCAGCTATTTGGCGGCTGCAATAATTTTCTCGGCAACCAGCACAAAAATAATGTTCCTGCTGGCTCTGGGCTCATTAATTGTTGCAATAATTACAATGGGAATCAATATGTTCTGGAAAATCAGCATTCATTGTGCCGGAGTAACTGGACCCATTTTTGCTTTGGTCTTTGTATTTGGTGTAACTGCTTTACCCTTGACGTCTATCGTAGGATTAGTGGCGTGGTCCAGAATAAAACTAAACAATCACACTTTTGGCCAAACTCTGGCCGGAACACTAATCTCATTAACAGTCGGGCTAGTGTTATTCAG
>JAOZIC010000019.1 GCA_026014605.1 Candidatus Bathyarchaeota archaeon | reverse complement strand
CTGAGCTTGATTTCTTGATATTTCCATCCTAGTTTTCGGTAGCGTGCGACAAAGAATTCTTTGCTGGACATTACGAAATAACAACTTTGTTGTGGTAATAAAAGGTTGATGCCCTAGAGGTTTGTTTTTGGAAAAACGGTTTCTATGTGCTGCGGTTATTGTGTTGCCCGAAATATTGAGATGTTTCCACAGTTGAACACAAGTTGAAAGTTTGGGTCTTTTGCAAATTTCATGTACACATTTTTGTCCCTGCACACCACGTATGACACATCGAATTGTTCAATCATACCTGTGTATGTCCATACGTTAAGAATGTCATCTGAGGGCACTTTTTGTAGCGGGTTCTCAGCAAGTTTTTCGAACATTTCTGCAACACCCTCGGGGTAAGAGAGGCTTTCTGCGCCAAAAACGCCAACTAACATCTTTATGTTCACGCTGCTGCTCGGTGTGCTGTAAATAATTTCAGCACAACTTGTTGCATTCAGGTTGACGTCTATTTTGGGATAAAGGTCACTGAAGATTATTTGCCCAGCCACTTTTTGATATGAATTGTATGCTCCAATCTGCTTTGCTGCTAATGGATCATCTATTGTGAGGTTTTGGGTAGCATCTGCGTAAAGAGTAAACACAACTTCAAAACCGTTGGTTTGAACTGTTTTTGTTTCTATTTCATACGACAGTTCAGCAAATCTTACGCCCTGCTGGAGTTGCAACGTTTTCCTGACAGTAAACAACTCATTTTCGTATGTTACCGTTAAAACAGCAGTTGATTCATCATATTCCGTTAACTTGTGTTCGGTTATTGTCATGTCTGACAGGGTTATTTGTTCTTGGTTGTATTCAAGTCTGGTTTCGTTGAATTGGAACATTGCAAATTCTTCTCCGCTCCATGTTTGTGTGCTGACTTGCGGGTTATGGCGTGACAAGTATGGTCCGTCGTCTCGGATTTGGATTAAGCCGTTGTTGATGTGGTAGTCTGTGTCAAGTAGAAGCTGTGCATTTTTGGCAACTTCCAGTTCGTTAGGGTATATCAAAAACTCTAAGCCTGCAGCGCTTAAGGTGGGTCTTTGTGCAATTCCGGAGAGCCACCATCCGTAAAGGTGGTCAGCGACCAAAACCGAGTTGTTTGAGGTGTTGTTTTTTATCCATTCAAGTGTTGTTGCTTCGGGTTGCTGTATTGTCAAGTACTCGTTTGCTTGTTCCATGCCTTGATGTGGAAATATTGACCAAGACAAAAATGTGATTAAACATAGTACGATTATGGTAAACGCTATTACATGGAACGTTTTTTTGATTTTGGGGAATCTGTTTTTTGCGAATCTGTTTATGGCAACTGCAATGATGCGAGAACTGTAGACCAAAATTGCTGACAGTATAATGATTCCCGGAAAATCGATAAAGTACAGGAACCGTGAATAGTGGGTGTAAACGCCGAAAAGGTAGGCTTGGGTCAGAATTACTGGAACAAGAAACCACG
>JAOZIC010000122.1:2948-11153 GCA_026014605.1 Candidatus Bathyarchaeota archaeon | reverse complement strand
GTGTAGATGTTGCTTAAAATGAACTGAACAAAAACCAAAGTGATGAGAACAATAACCCACTCATGGTAAATATCTGCAACAAAGAACGCAGAGAACATGCCAACTACAAAGACGAAATCAGCCGAGACATCAAAGTATGAACCAAGCTTGGATGTTGTGTCAAACCTTTTTGCGAGGTAACCATCCAAAAAGTCGGTAGATACAGCAAAAAGAAACAGGGCAATAGACAAGATTTTGATTTCTTGAATAAAAAAGTAAACAAGAAAAGGTAACGAAACTACCCGCAGAGCTGTGATTATCAGCGGAACTTTATCTGTTTGCAACGAATAGGTCTCTTCCAGCTTGCTCAGCAATTTCCAGTGGGTCGCCATCTCCTGCGTTTGGTACTGCGTAAACCGAGACAATAGTTTCTATGTTGCCGTTGTGTTCCTCAACATTTTGCTGCAGTTTTGCTTCAGCGCCTCCATCACTGTCTCCAGACGTGACCAGTAACACTGTATCAATCCCTTCTAGGTCACTTATTCTTTCAACATGGCGTTTGATTGAATCAGTTGTGGTGCCTGCATATACTGGTGAACCCAAAACCAGAACTGAATATCCCGAAAGGTCTGTTGGCGCTTGGTCGCTAGCTGTGGTTATTTCAACTCGCCAACCGTTTTCTACTAGTCCATCAGCAAAAGCATAAGCAACATCTTGCATGAACGAAGACAAACCCGGATGGTAAATAATCAACGCAGTTTCAGAACCGTCTGCGTTTAAAACTTGTAGGTCGCTGGTGTAGTCGCTACTTATTTTGACGAAAACAAACCCCAACACGCCTGAAACAACTACAACAAACGCGATTATTGCTACTAATAGTATTTGTTTCCACTTTTTTGTTGGCCACAACTTCATGATTTAGCACTTCCAGAATTCTGTTGATAAAAAAATAAATGCTTAACTATATTAGTTTTTAGAACCCACCCATGTACATCAATCAAAAGGGAACGGGGTCAGTTTGGCAAACAACAAGTTCGGCGTATTTCTTCCATTTTATGCCTTTCGAAACAAACAAAAAAACACTCCCCTGTTCAATCTACTTAAAGAAGCAGTCAAACAAAGCGAACAGCTAAACTACCACTCAGCTTGGCTAGACGACCACCTGATGATAAACCAAATGCCCCTTCTGGAAACTTGGACAAGCCTAGCAGCGCTTTCCACGGTTACCAAAAAAATACGGCTGGGCACCATGGTGACCTGTAACTCGTTTAGACATCCTTCGTTACTTGCCAAAATGGCGGTTACCGTAGACCAGATATCAGGTGGAAGGCTGGAACTGGGAATCGGCGCAGGAGTCCAACAAAGTGAACACACAGCCTACGGCTTCGATTTTCCTTCCCCAAAAAAGCGAGTAGAACGGTTGAACGAAGCCATCGAAATAATGAAACTGCTGTGGACACAAAAAACCGCAGACTACAATGGCGAATACTATACACTAAAAGATGCTTTTTGTGAACCCAAACCAACTCAAAAACCGTATCCTCCAATTATTGTTGGCGGCGGAGGCGAAAAATATACCCTAAAAGTGACCGCCAAACACGCAGACAGGTTTGATTGGGGGTATCTTTCTTCGGTTGACGAGTACCAACGCAAACTCAAAGTTTTGGAAACACATTGTGACGCCGTGGGCAGAAGTTTTGAGGAAATCGAAAAATCGTGCTGGCCTATGGGTCAGATATTTCTTGCAGAGAACAAAAAAGAGTTAGATAAACTGGTTCCCAAGTGGTTGCCCGAAGGTGTTAGTCGTAAAGATTTTGTGAAATCCAACTTTGTTGGCACCCCCGAAGAGTGTGTTAAACATGTTCAGAAATATGTTGATGTTGGTGTAAACCATTTTATGCTGTTTTTTGGTGACCTTCCCAGTTTGCGAGGGTTGAAAATTTTTGCTGAAAGTGTAGTTCCCGCTATATAGTTAATTAAATTGAGATTCCAGTAGGAACAAATGAAACCACAAAGATAACAACAAGGAGCATTGCGCCAATTTTTCGGCTGGTTGTAAGTTCGGAAACGTCGTCCAGAGGACCTGGATGTTTTGCTGCAGAGAAAAAGAGTGCTAAAATTGCCATTGGCCACCATCCTGTGAGCGCTAATAATGCGATTCCTATGTATGACACGATTTTGTGTGCTTTTGCGCCGATTACGCTTCTTGCTACGTGTCCGCCGTCAAACATTCCGGATGGAACTAGGTTGAGCATTGTTACTATCATACCGACCCAGCCTGCGTATGCTACTGGGTGCGCTAGTATTATTCCTTCTCTGTTGAGGGGTATTACTTGGAAAATCCATCTGTAGATAAGGGGATATACGTCGTTTATTGACTCAACTGGTATTGTTGGGTCATATGGAACTACTTGTGATATTTGTGCTCCAATAATTGTTACAATTACCGCTATCACAAAACCTGTTACTGGTCCAGTAAAGCCGATGTCAAATAGTGCATCCTTGTTTGGCGGAATCTCCTTTTGCTGAATAAGTGCCCCAAACGTGCCAATTGGTGGTGTGCCCGGAATAAAATATGGGTATGTTGCATCTACCTCGTGTTTGTCTGCCAATAGTTTGTGCCCCATCTCGTGGGTGCCCAGTATTGCTATTATGGCAACCGTGAACAGCAACGCATCTGTCAGAGTTTCTGAAATCATGTATCCTGAATAAAACACTGTTGCTAATGTGGCAAAAAACAATGCGATGTTGATTAGTGGGTTGCTTGGTTTTGTGGGCGGTTTAGGCAAGATTTGCAGAACAACTTTTTGTTCGCTTTGCTGCATTGTCGGAACTAGCTCCAGCGGCTCAAGTTGATTCATGAGCCTGAGAAATGCCTGTTTTGAGTCTGCTTGATGTTTTATGTAAAATGTTGGTGCGCCATGGTAAACAAAACCTTCTTCAACGTTAAATTCTGAGTCAACCATGACTTGAATTTCTTCAAAACGATTCAGTCCCACTTTTTCGGCAACGTTATCATCTGAAGATTCAGCGCACATTATGACTGACCAAGTATTGAACGTGATTAGGTGTATTAGACTGTTATGTATTTTGGGGTTTTTTGTTTCTGTTTTCAGCAACAAAAGTTTTATAACACCGTTATAATGTTTTATTTGGTACACACAAACGGTGAACCACATGAAACTAAACAATGTCCTTGACTGCATCGGAAACACGCCCATCGTAAAAATAAACCACCTAAACCCCAACCCAGAACTAGAACTCTACATTAAACTCGAAAAATTCAATCCAGGCGGCTCAGTAAAAGACAGAATAACAAAATACATGATAGAAAACGCAGAACAGACAGGAAAACTCAAAAAAGGAATGACAGTAATCGAACCCACCAGCGGAAACACCGGAATCGGACTCGCACTGGTTTGCCGCGTAAAAGGATACGACCTCGCACTCGTAATGCCCGACACAATGACCCGAGAAAGACGCCAAATCCTATTGGCACTGGGCGCAAAAGTCATACTCAGCGACGGTGCAAAAGGAATGGACGGCGCCCAAGATTTAGCTCATGAAATAGCTGAAAAAGAGCCAGAGAAATATTTTATTCCAAACCAGTTTGCAAACAACGCAAACGTATTAGCTCACTATGAAACTACTGCCGAAGAAATCTGGAAAGACACCCAAGGAAAAATCACACATTTTGTTGCAGGAATCGGCACTGGGGGAACTTTGATGGGAGTTTCGTGCAGGCTAAAAGAATATAATCCTAACATCAAAGTGATTGCTGTTCAGCCTGAAGCTGGTCGACCGATTCAGGGATTGAAAAATCTGCAGACCCAGTATGTTCCAGCGATTTGGAAACCTGAACTTGTAGACGAAATTGTTACTGTTTCTCCATGTGACGCTGAAGAGTCTGCTAGGCTTTTGGCTCTTCAAGAAGGATTGTTTGTTGGTCACAGTTCTGGTGCCATTTTCTATGTAGCCCAAAAGAAAGCAAAAGAGATTAAAAACGGTTTAATGGTTGCCATTGCCCCTGATGGAGGCGAAAAATATCTCAGCACCTCATTGTGTGACCCCGCTTTATGCGTGGAGGCTGTAAAAAAGTTTGGAATTCAATGTTCCTACAAAGACGGACAACCTGTAACAGCAGTTAAAAAAACGGCATTCAAAGAAATTTCGCCCTAAAACTGGGTTGAAGCGTTAACAAAACAGGTTACTAACCCCGTTATCTTGCGTGGATAAATGTTATTTACTTAATTCCAGATATTTTTCAATAGTTCTCCGTGAAGTTTAAAGGACAGTAATTATTCATTGCGTAGATAACTGGATGGTGAAGACAATTAGCACAAAAATTTCTGCCGTAGAATACGTTGAGCGTATCAACGAAAACCTTCTCAGACTGACAAAGAACGAATTACTTCCACTGTACGAAGACCTAAAAGCCGCTGACTGCATCGTGTGCGGAGGTTCTGGACGTTCGTTGCACTCTTTGAACATAGCAATGAGCCAAATCGCCATGATGAAAGAACCAAAAGTAGTAATCACCCGCGAAGATGTTGGTTTTCCAGGCAGAGGAATGTATGATGCAGCTTCACAACTCAGTAAACGACACAAAAAAATTGTGCTGCTAATCAATTCGGGAAGCGGAGAATCAGACGACCCAAAACACCTCGCAGAAGAACTCGAAAAATACATTCAAGAAACAGGCAGCACCCAGTTTTCGATGGGACTGATTACTTCCAACGGCAAATCATCACTTTCTACGATGGTAAAAAAGCGTGGAAACGTCGTAGTTGTAAAAGGACGCGAAAAAAAACAACTACCCTCTGACGCGTACAGCCAAACAGGAATCATGGGCGACCTTTTCGAGCTTGGTGGCCTGTTTTTGTTGCAGATGATGGTTGAAGCAATATCAGAAAACAGTTCTGTGGACAGGGTTTTGGAGCTAATTGCTGAAGAAGCGCCTGTTTTAAGAAAAATAACAGAAGACGCTGTTGAATCCGAAGGCATCAAATGTGCTTTAGATTTTCTTGAACGCCGCAGCTGTGTCTTTTTAGGTGGACGAGGAACCGCCGAAGAAGTAGCAAAAATGACCGCGGTTAGGTTGTTTCACATCAAAAAGTTTCTTGGAGACGACGTTTATATCGCACGAGGAGTAAACACGCCTCATCCCCGAGCTGGAGACCTAGAAATTTTGATTTCTTTTTCTGGCAAAACCAAACCTGTTGTGGGGTGGTGTAACATGTTCAGGCTTTTGGGAGGAACCGTTTTCTCCATTGTTGGACACGGCGATACCCGTCTTGAAGAACACTCTAACCTGAATATTGTTCTGGAAGAAAACGTTGAACCAAAAACGCCCCGCAGATTCTACATGAGAGCCGCCTATGTGCTAAGTTGTCTGCCAATTTTGTTAACTGAACGGCTAAGCACAAAAGGTCTGATACTGCCTGAATATATTCTGACTTGGTACCACTCTGTAATCGAGTAACCCCAATTTTCATGGGGAAACTCGTAACAGATTCTGTAAAAATTCTATGCTTTCTTTAGAATACTGCCCTTATGAGCAGGTTCCACCATCTTAGAATAACGTGCCAAGTAACCAGTTTTCACGTTTGGCTCTCTTGGTTTCCAAGCTTTGGCTCGTTGTGCAAGCTCCGCGTCGGTTAGCTTAACGTTCATCTTCCTGTTAGGTACATCGATTTCGATTATGTCGCCGTCTTTTAGTAAACCAATTGGACCGCCTGTTGCTGCTTCGGGAGAAACGTGTCCGATGCATGGTCCTCGTGTGGCGCCTGAAAATCTTCCGTCCGTGATTAGTGCAACTGATTCGCTCAGTCCCATGCCTGCTATTGACGCGGTTGGTGAAAGCATCTCACGCATTCCGGGTCCTCCGACTGGTCCTTCGTATCGGATGATTACTACGTCGCCTTTCTGGATTTTTTTGTCCAGTATCGCTTTCATGGCAGATTCTTCAGAATCAAACGTTTTCGCCGGACCTTGATGTGTCATCATGTTAGCTGATATGCCTGCGGCTTTTACAACTGCTCCGTCTGGTGCAATGTTGCCTTTCAGAACTGCTATTCCGCCTTCTTTGTGGACTGGGTTGTCTATTGGGCGGATTACTTCAGAGTTTAATATCTCTGCGTGTTCGATGTTTTCTTTAACAGTTTTTCCAGTAACCGTAATCTGGTTCAGGTTAAGCGCATCCTTTAGAACCTTCATAACAGCTGGAATTCCGCCAGCCTCGTTGAGTTCTTGCATGTCGTAGGGTCCGCTTGGAATCATACTGCAGATGTGGGGAACCCGTTTGCTTAATGTGTCAAATGTTGACAACTGCATGTCGATGTCTGCTTCGTTTGCGATTGCAGTAACATGCAAAACCGTGTTTGTTGAGCCACCCAACGCCATGTCTACCATTATCGCGTTCTCAAACGCTTTGGATTTGAGTATGTCTCGTGGTTTGAGGTCTTTTTCTATGAGTTTGATTATTTGTTTTCCTGTTTCTTTGGCAATACGCAACCTTTCAGCGCTAACCGCAAGCGGAGTAGCACATCCAGTTAACGACATGCCAAGTGCCTCAGTTACACACGCCATTGTGTTAGCCGTAAACATACCGTTACATGAACCGCAACTTGGGCAAGCAACGTCTTCAAGGCATTTTAGTTCTTTTTCATCTAATGTGCCTGCTGCAACTTTGCCGATTGCCTCAAACATTGAATCGGTTCCCACTTTCTTTCCTTTGTATTTGCCTGAAAGCATGGGACCGCCAGTAACCATTATTGCTGGAATGTTAAGTCTTGCAGCTGCCATCAGCATTCCGGGAGTTATTTTGTCACATGTGCTGATCATTACAATGCCGTCGAATCTGTGGGCTTGTACCATTGTTTCCACAGAGTCGGCAATTAGTTCCCGAGACGGTAATGAATAGCGCATTCCGTTGTGCCCCATGGCTATGCCGTCGCAGATGCCTATTGTGTTGAATTCAAAAGGAACACCGCCCGCGCTGACTATTCCTTCTTTAACTGCTTTGGCAACTTGGTTTAAGTGAGCGTGTCCAGGTACCACATCTGTGTAGCTGTTTACCACTCCGATGAATGGTTTTTTCAGTTCTTTATCTGTAATCCCAAGAGCCTTTAGTAGGGCGCGGTGAGGGGCTCGTTCAAACCCATTTTTTACTGCATCACTTCTCATTTCCAATTCCTTCTGATTTTCTGTTTAAATAATTGAGAACGAGAATCTGTTAAATGTTTTGACCTAACAAAAATGCGTTACTGATTTTAGCTTTCGATTACTTCTTTTACTAGTTCTTTGTTGTCTTTTAGCCAGTTAATTATAACTTCTTTGTTGTTTGCCAACATATTTTTTGCCATTCTGTTAAACATGGCAGGAACTTTTTTGCCTATTTCTATTTGAAGTTTAGAAATTAACTCGTCTTCAGCACTCAAAGTAGTTCATCCAAACAGCACACAACGTGGCTGCCTAAAAATTTTTGCCAAACATTTGCATACTCAAATATTGCTGACGGTGCTTGACGTTAACTTGCTTGAAGCAGATAAAAAACATAGCCATAGTAATCAGAAAACTTGCGAAACATCTCAATTTCTGTCTCTGTCATGTCAATTCCCTGTAATGCTTCTTTATCGTCCTTGTGTTTGGCTTTCAGTGCGGGCAGTTTTTCTTGTATCGGATTGTAGTAGTTGTCCCACCAGCTCTGGGTTGGTAAAACAAAAAAGCCAACAACTCGGTAACCGCAATCCAACGCGATTTGCAGGTTCTCTTTGATAGTTTTAATCGCTGGGTATTCTTGGTTCATGTAGGTCTTTGCTTCTTGTGGCACTTCGGTTTTTATCCACGTAAGTTCTGAGGCAACAAGGTATCCGTCTTCAGTTAGCAACCGTTTCCATTCACGTAATCCTTTTTCAAAACCGATAATAAATATCGAGCCCTCGGACCAGATTAAATCAAAACTGCCTGATTCGTATTCTAAATTGAGCATGTCACCTTTAGCTACGTTAATCCTGTTGCTCAGTTCCTCTTGTTCGGCGTTCTTGATTAACTGATCCAAGAACGGTTGATGGTTATCTACTGCTTCTATTTGTCCGTTAGAAATTTTTGCCAATTGGATTGTTTGCATCCCCGGGCCACAACCAACATCGAGTATCCGCGGTTTGTTGGGTAAATCTGCTAGTTTTGAGTATGCTTGTTGTGTGGACTCGTTATCGCCTGGGCCTT
>JAOZIC010000122.1:0-2848 GCA_026014605.1 Candidatus Bathyarchaeota archaeon | reverse complement strand
AAATCTGCTAGTTTTGAGTATGCTTGTTGTGTGGACTCGTTATCGCCTGGGCCTTCTCTTGGTAGCCCACTATGGATTTCCCAGAAAATTGGCGGTAATTTTTCTGACATAAATGAAACGTCCGATTTAATAAACAACATTGAATCTTGTATAACTTTTAAGACTTTCGACATTTATTGCAGCATAACTGAAACAATTGATACACTATCGTGCAGCCTTACTGACGCAGAAAAACTTTTATATGAAGTTTTAAGTTGTTGAGGTGAAACGAGGAGTTTATAATGAGGGATCACGGGGTTCTTGAGGGACAGAAAATGGGGGATCGCTTTATTCTCTAGTTTCCCCAAGGCGATAAAATTTTTTGACACTACCCTCAGAGATGGCGAACAAACTCCTGGAGTTTCTTTGACTCCCGAAAAAAAACTTAGAATCGCCGAAAGTTTAGACAAAATAGGTGTCTCCGCAATGGAGGCTGGTTTTGCGGCGGCATCTGAAGGCGAATTAGATGCAATAAAACTAATAGCCGAGGCAGGGTTGCGTGCAGATGTCTACAGTATGGCTCGTGGAGTAACAAACGACATTGATGCTGTGCTGAAAACTGGCGCTAAGGGCGTTCATTTGGTTATTCCTTCTTCAGATTTACATCTCCAATATAAATTGAAGAAAACTCGAGCAGAAGTCCTGAAAATAACAGAAAACACTACCCAATACGCCAAAGACCACGGTTTAGTGGTGGAACTTTCAGCAGAGGACGCAACAAGAAGCGAAATAGACTTTCTTGCCCAAATGTTTAAGGCAGGAGTCGACGCGGGTGCCGACAGGTTATGTCCATGTGACACTGTTGGAGTGTTGATTCCTGAACAAACCGCTGAACTGTATACGCAGCTAAAGAAACGGTTACCTAATGTTCCTTTGAGTGTTCACTGCCACGACGACTTCGGTTTAGCAGTTGCAAACTCGATAATCGCTCTACAGAATGGGGCTGACCAAGCCCACGTAACCATGAACGGGTTAGGTGAACGAGCCGGAAACGCTTCTTTGGAAGAGTTAGCTGTTGTTCTAAAAGCACAGTACAAACTTGAGTTGCCAATCAAAACCGAGTTAATCTATGAGACTTCTCGTCTGGTTTCGCGGATAACAGATTTTCCGTTACAGCCAAACAAGTCAATCGTAGGCGAAAACGCGTTTGTGCACGAATCAGGAATGCACACTCACGGAATATTATCTAACCCCTCAACATACGAGCCCTTCAAACCTGAAATGATAGGACGCACAAGAAGAATTGCGGCTGGAAAACATTCTGGTTCTACTGGAATCAGGGCATCCCTTGTTGAGATGGGTCTTGAGCCAACTGACGGGCAGGTTAAAGAAATCTTTCTGCGCGTAAAAAGCATAGGTGACAAAGGCAAACGTGTAGCCGACGCTGACCTTCAAGCTATCGCAGAGGTGGTTATGGGTCTTCCGCCTGTTCGACCGATTACTCTTGAGGAAATAACTGTTGTCACAGGCAACAAAGTAACTTCAACGGCGTCTGTTCGGTTGAACCTTAACGGTGAAACTCTTACTGAAGCTGCGACTGGCGTTGGTCCCGTAGATGCTGCAATAACTGCAATAAAAAAGGCAGTTGGCATTGTCGAACCAATACAGTTGGAAAACTATTCGGTAAAAGCAATTACCGGAGGAACAAATGCGGTAACTGAGGTAGCGGTTAGACTAAGCAAAGGCGACAGAAAAGCAACCGCCGCAGGAGTAAACGAGGACATTGTCATCGCCAGTGTGGAAGCAATGATCAGTGGCATGAATGTTCTAATGACAAATTACAACAAAAACAAAAAGTAAATGGAGAATTTTGAAAATGGCAAAAATGTCTGGTGCGAAAGCCCTGATAAAATCGTTAGAAAAAGAAAAAGTAGACGTGATGTTCGGAATCTCAGGAGGAGCACTCCTGCCAATCCACGACGTATTGTATGACTCTGGCATACGACACATTCTGTCAAGACATGAACAAGGCGCAGTTCACGCAGCTGACGGTTATGCCCGTGCAAGCGGACGTGCAGGTGTATGTATGGCTACTTCTGGTCCTGGAGCAACAAACCTAGTTACTGGTATCGCCAACGCTTACTTGGATTCTTCGCCAGTAGTTGCCCTGACTGGTCAAGTTCCAACATACTCCGCAAACACAGCATACATGATTGGACGAGACGCATTTCAAGAAGCCGACATCATCGGAATAACTACACCTATAACAAAATATAACGTTCAAGTCAAAAAGGCTGCAGAGATTCCAAGCGTAGTACGAACAACTTTTCATATCGCAACAACTGGTCGACCTGGACCTACATTAATCGATTTGCCAAAAGACACACAAACCTGCGTTGCTGAAATGGATTTTTCAGATACCCCAATGCCTAAAGGCTACAAACCAAACATTGACCCCCACCCAGTGCAGGTGAAAAGAGCTGTTAAATTGCTTCTCAAAGCTGAGCGCCCAATTATTTTAGTTGGTGGTGGAGCAATCTCTTCTAGTGCCACGCCTGAACTATTGCAGCTTGCCGAGCTGTTGATGGCTCCAGTTGCAACAACTTTCATGGGTAAAGGCGCGTTTCCAGAAAACAATCCTTTGTCTTTGGGAAACATTGGAATGCACGGCACTCAAGTTGCAAACACAGTAATCGGACAATCTGACGTACTGATTGCAGTAGGAACAAGATTCCAAGACCGAAGCACAGGAACCTTGGACGACTTCTGCCCAGACACAAAAATCATACACATCGACATAGATGCCGCAGAAATCGGCAAAAACGTTGACGTAGAAGTGCCCATAGTAGCCGACGCTAAGGTTACTTTG
>JAOZIC010000079.1:8282-11256 GCA_026014605.1 Candidatus Bathyarchaeota archaeon | reverse complement strand
TACTGTTTCGAAGACCGCAACACCGAAGAAATGGCTGCAAGCTGCTCAGTTGACAAGACTTCAGTTAACCTTGGAGACTCTGTAACTGTTTCAATGCAGCTAACAAAGATACCCGACGTTAACGTCTATGAAGAAATCGGACGCGCAGCACCAACTCCTGGACTACCTGGCGCATCTGTGTTGATTACTTTCACTGACCCATCTGGCGTTGAACATGATTCAAGTGCTACAACTGACGAAAACGGATTTGCTACTGCATCATACACACCTGACGCAACTGGTGAATGGTTGGTTATTGCGTGGTACAATGGTGAAGACCTACCAGGACATGCATACAGCTATGCATTCAGTGACACTGTAACAATTTCTGTTTCAGAGGAAACTGGTCCTGCACCTGCAGTAATTGCAACTGTTAGCCCAACTGCGTCGAACATAATGGTCGGCGAAACTGTAGTGTTGACTGCTTCAACCAGTGGCGGAACAGCTCCCTTCACATACCAGTGGTACACGTATATCAGTGGAAGTGCAGTTGCCATCTCTGGCGAAACTGCCGCAACTTTAGTTGTTTCACCTGATAGCGAAGGTACTTATGGTTACTACTGTGAAGTGAGTGATGCTGCTGGAATGGTCGACTCTAGTGACACCGCTGAAGTCAAAGCTGCCGCAGAAACTGCCGCAGGCGGTATTCCAATGGAATACATCTACGCCATCATCGCAGTAATCGTCATTGTCATAGTCCTAGTTGTTGTCTACATGGTAATGAAAAGGCGCAAATAAGCGCCAAACCCCCATTTTCTTTTTTTTAAAAAAAATAAAAAACGTTGCGAAGAAAAATGAGTGCCAGAAAGGCTTTGAGAGTTCCTATACGGTTGTTAATAGGGATGAGGGTTTTGAAGGTTTTTCCCTCATACACATCCTCTTAAAGCCTTGGCAAAACTCGGTTCTGCCAAAGTTGAAAAAGAATAGTTTCACATGTCATATTTAAGACTTCGGAAAATCCCTGCTAGACCATTTGTTCAAAACAAAATTACAGAAAAAAATGATGAAAAAAGATTGCTTGCAACAAACAAATTTTGCAAGTTTGACATAAAAGACAAGGTCTTCTATGCCTTAACATATTTTACGAGCATGGGCATTAGTTCAGTTCCGTTATTTAAAACTCCGAGTTCACCATTTTCACATGCCTTTTCGGAAAAGCTTTGAACACCATCAGGTTGCAGTTTGTTTCCAGAAATCAGAACGGGCACAGGATCGTCGCTGTGAGCTTTAAGGCTACAAGGTGTTGAGTGATCCGCGGTGATGCAAATTATTGTTTCTTCCATGTTTATCTGTTGCATCATGTTTCCTACGAAGTGTTTGTCAACAACAGAAATTAGTTCAGATTTAAGGATACAATTACCGTCGTGTCCAGGTTCATCTGGTCCTTTAATGTGCACGTAGAAGGCGTCGTAGTCTGGGAGTGCCTCTAAGAGTTTTTTGACTCGCAGTTTGCAGTCGTATTCTAGGTCTTTGGAAGGCAACGGCAAGTCAACCAAACTCATACCTGCAAGCCGAGAAATTCCGCGTTCAACGTTCATGTCTGCTAGGCAAATAAACCCAAGATTATACTGTTCACAAAGAAACGGAAACTGCGGCACAGAACTTCCAGCATCCCTACACAACAAAACGTTTGCTTTGAGTTTTCCTTCTTTGGCGCGTTTCAGGTTTACTGGGTGGTTATCCAAGATTTTCATACTTTTTTGAGTGTACTCGTTTACCAGCTGAGCCGAAATTGCGGCTTCTTTAGTTTTGTCAAATGGAGTGCAAGTTTTCAAAACCATTTCAGCATCCAAGTCTGCAACACCAATGCCGTCGATTCGTTTGTATGCAGGGTCAGTGTTGTCGATGTTTCCGGACAGCTTTGTGTTCTCACCTTTTATTACTAACGCGGCGCGGTAAGTTGCGGTGCTTTTCAGTTGAGCAGTTGCAGGATAAGACTCCAAAGTTAACTGTTCGTTAAGGGCTTGAGCTAACTCGTCGGCTTCTTGCTGAGTCATATCCCGTCCAGCCCGACGGTCTATAATAGTAGAGTTGTCCGCTGCCAAAGTGCCAAAGTTACACCTAATCGCCAAATCGCCGTTTTCCATATACATCCCCGCGCCAATTGATTCAAGCGCACCTCGGCTAACATGATACTTGAAGGGGTCGTAACCAAGTATAGAAACAACAGCCACATCACTTTCAGGCGCCATACCCTTACCAACAGTGTACATTAAACCTGTTTTGCCAGATTTTGCAAGCGAATCCATGTAAGGTGTATCAGCGGCTTCAAGTGTAGTTTTATTGTTCAACTCTTTTAGAGGGCGGTCACCCATTCCGTCTATGATAACGTAGATCAGCTTCAATGTCTAACACTCCAAATCAAACGTAACTAACCGCATTCACGTTAGAAAAAGGTTTTCACAACACACAAACAAGAACACATACAACAATCATATTTGAAGACTAATAGAAGTACATTGTTGAAAACTACATTTTTTCAGAAAAAACAAGAGACAACAAAAAACAGTTGCTAACTCTTGGGTCTATTTTGGAATCTTAAAGTGGCTGTTCTTACCCGCGCTGACATATTCTCCGCCAAGTTCGCGAACAACCGCCGCAATTTTAGCGAAATTGTCAGAACCCAAGAACCTTCGGGGTTTAACGATGAAAATATTTTCGCGTTCGTCAAATAGCAGCATAGCCACAAGGTCTGGAGAAAACGCTTTCTTTACTTCGTTGATGTTGCCTTTCTTTGCGGGCGCAGATACTGGCACAGGTGCTGGTGCAGAAACTGCAGGAGTTGTAGCAGGTTTGGTTGCGCCTTTGAGTGATTGTGCTACTTCGGTTAGGTCTTTGGAAATTACGTTCAATACGTTGACTAGTTCGTCAACTTTGCGTGCTAAATCTTGAATGTTTACTTTTTCTTCTCCCATCAACTACGCCCCCGACTACC
>JAOZIC010000079.1:0-8182 GCA_026014605.1 Candidatus Bathyarchaeota archaeon | reverse complement strand
AAACTGATTTCTAGCTCTTTAGCACAATCGGCAATTGCCTCGGATTTCAGGACATAAATTGAGTATGAAGGCAAAAAAACTGGAGGCACAACTGTTAGTAATTCTACATGTGCAGAAACCATCTCAGCCAGTTTAATCGCAAAATCGAGGGCATTATGAGCAGCATTCGAGCCATCTAACGCAACAAGAATTCTTTTTACCAATTTTTATCCCCTAACAAGAAATGAAGTCAGCACCAATCAATAAGACTTTTGTTAGTAAAAACTCGCCCAGACAGAATTGTTCAGCCGTTTGTTGTCTTAGATGTTAAGTATCACTGTAATCTCGTTGAAGTAGGCTCTTAGTTTTTGTTTATTCTCTTCCGTGTGTTCGTTGTTCAAGAATTCGTTACATAAGCAACAAGAACCAGTTTCCCTCTTTACTGCGCCCAACTTTTCCCAACATTTCGCAAAGTTAGCACAAGACAAACAAAACTCCGTGTACATCTCAGACTCCAAAGCATTCTTGATAATCAACGCAGCCCATCTGGGATGACGCAAAATAAAGCGGTTAATCTCTTCAATCGACAATTTGGGTTTCAGGTGGAGCACTCTTAGCTCTTCCATCCAACTCAAAACAGGTACCCCCTAACAGTTAATTGGATTCTGAAAAGAAAAACCTTTTGCGGACAAAAAAACCGGTGCACCACAATGTCATGATTTAACGTTAATTAACCAAGAAACCGTAATTGTGTCAGACCCGAAATGCTAGAGATTGACGGCAGCCAAAAAAGCGGTAGCGGAACAATATTGCGTTTATCCGTAGCCCTTTCAGCAATAATAGGTGAACCGCTGCACATCTGTAACATTCGCCATAAACGCAGACAGCCCGGACTGCGACCTCAACACCTAGAATCTGTGGTTACGGCTGCTAAACTGTGTAATGCCCAAACAGAAGGTGCACAGATTGGTTCAAGTGAACTATGGTTTACACCAAACAGTATCACAACTGGCGAAGTAACCGCCGAAATTGGCACTGCCGGAAGCATATCGATGTTGTTGCTAACAGTTTTGCCCATCTGTGCATATTCTAAAGGCAAAATAACCGTTAACGTTGTCAACGGAGGTACGGACGTTCGGTTTGCGCCCACGATAAATTACCTCAAGTATGTGCTGTTGCCAACGCTTGAAAAGATGGGGCTGCAAGCGTCTTTAACCGTCAAAAAGTATGGATACTACCCCAAAGGCATGGGCGAAGCCACACTAACCGTGAACCCGTGTTCCAAACTCAAAGCTTTGAATCTAACCGAGTTTGATGAACTAAACCAAATACAAGGAGTTTCTGTGTGCACATTTTTAGAAAAACAACAAGTAGCCCAACGGCAAGCCAACGAAGCAAAACGAGTCCTCAACAGTAACGGGTACGACGCAGACATCCAACTTGTTAACGACAAATCTAACCTACACCAGAAAGGCAGTTCCATAGCCTTGTGGGCAAATACAACTTCAGGTTCGGTTCTTGGAGCGGATGCAATTGGAGAACTGCGCAAAACAAGCGAAGCGGTGGGTAACCAAGCGGCTGAAAACTTGGTAAAAGAACTAAAAGCGGAACCCACGGTGGATGTGCATCTTGCGGATATGCTTGTGCCGTATGTTGCGTTGGCTGATGGAGGTTCCAGTTTTGTTGTTCGTGAAGTTACCGACCATATAGAAACTAATGTTTGGTTGGTTGAACAGATTTTGGGAACAACTATTAGAATCAAAAAATCGGGTAACGTCTATAATTTTGAAAAATGTTAAAATAGTAAAGATTATAAGACCTTGTTCTTGCGTAGCATTATTGGGGATAAATTCGTGAGTTTATGGAAGCTTCGTTTTTCATTAATTGGAACTGTAGCCCTTATCATCGGTTTATCAACACTGTTCTTTACCTTTCTGATGTCCTTGGCAGGCGTCAACCTACTGTTCATGCCATTCATCGTGATAGCATTCAACATCATACAATGGCTTATCGCCCCGTACATGATAGACGCAATGTACAGAGTCAAACAAGTAAACCCATCAGAAGACCCGCAGCTACACCAAATGGTGGAACGGCTAAGCCAAAAAAGCAAAATCAAAACACCAAAACTAATGAAAGCAAAAATGGCAATACCAAACGCGTTTGCTTACGGCTCACCCTTGACTGGAAGCAAAGTAGCGGTAACCACGGGACTGTTGGAAACCCTTGAACCCGAAGAAGTTGAAGCAGTAATCGGACACGAACTAGGACACCTCAAACACCACGACGTCCAAGTAATGATGTTTGTATCTATCCTGCCCGCCATATTCTACTACATCGGCTACTCGATGCTTTGGTCATCAATGTTCAACCGAAGAGACCGCGACAGCGGCGGCGCAGCAATCATCGGACTCATAAGCATCGCCCTGTATTGGGTACTAACCCTGTTCACACTCTATCTGAGCCGAATACGCGAATACTTTGCAGACCGCCACAGCGTATCCGTAGTTGACGATGGTTCACGAAAACTTTCTGAAGGACTCGCAAAAATAGTGAATTCCACAAAACGCGTCAAACAAACCCAACGAAAAACATCAGGTGGCGACTCCAACTCGTTTAAGGCATTGTTCATTTCTGACCCTGACCGCGCAGAAATAGATTCTGAAGCACTATCGCATTTGGGGTCATTTTCTGGTGACAGAAGGCTGGTTGAAGAAGTTCTAAAACAAAAAGTAACTACCTTTGACAGGGTAATGGAAGTGTTTTCTACACACCCAAACATAGTGAAACGGCTAAGAGCACTACAGGAACTAGAACAAGCTTAATGGTTTAACAAAACATTGGACGTAACTAGAACGTTGAAAGCATTCTTTTGAGCGTGTCTGCCTCTTCTCGAAGAACCGCAACTTCACATTCTAATGCAACTGCTTTTCCTTCTGCTTCTCTTTTGAGTTCTTGTACTTCTTTGACAAGAGAAGATTTTTCTTTCTCTAGACCTTCGATTTTTTCGCGCAGTTCATTCAGTGTTGCCATCTTTTTGTTCCTCGGATATATTGTTGCTTACGTTAGGCGATATAATGCTTATTACAACATGTAATATACATCGAAAATGGATATATTCTAAAAGAAACCCGCGGCGATTCAAAATGAACAAACAAACAGATGCTGAAGTGGATAACATCGAGTTGTTGCTTCCTTCTTGGGACCAAATCTACAGTTTAACTTTAAACCTTGCAGAAAAAATCAAAAACAGCAACTTTGTTCCCGACACAATAGTCGGCGTATCCAGAGGAGGCTGGGTTCCCGCCCGAATACTCTCTGACCTGCTGGAAAACAGCAACATAACTAACGTTGCCACAGAATTTTATGTTGGAATCGCACAAACAAAACAGGAACCAACCATAACGCAGCCCATTTCTATTTCCGTTAAAGGCAAAAAAGTCCTTGTCGTCGACGATATAGCAGACACAGGTAAAAGCCTCAAACATGTAACCGCACACCTTGCCGAACACGGTGCCTCTGAAGTTAAAGTTGCAACAATTTACTACAAACCATTGAGCATCGTTTTGCCTGATTATTACGAAAAACAGACCAGTAGCTGGGTGGTTTTTCCTTGGGAACGAAAAGAAACTACACGAAAGGTTGTTGAAAAGTTCCTGAAAAACGCAAAGACCGTTGAAGCTGCAAAAGAAAAACTAATCAGTTCCGGACTAGACAGGGAACATGCACAACGGTTCATCAACGAAATCTTTGGGGAAAAACTATGACAAACTTCACTGAACAGATTACCATCCTTGGTTTTAGCAACGTCCGAATAGCGGACACAGACACGTTTTTTGAAAACTTTAGAAAACAAAACAAAGATGCGCCAATCCAATTCTTTGACGCAAAACATGTCGCAGGCAAAGACCACCTGTATTTTGCAGCAGTAAACGCGTTAACCGCGTTCGAAAAACAAACAAACATCTCAAACAATTTAGCAGTAGAAGCACTGCTCTACGCTTCGGCACAAAGGCAAATAACAAAAGCAGTAGAACAAATGGGCGTTAAACAAGACTCCACAACTGTGGCAGTTCTGATAATGGCAGACAAAACCCAAACAGACGACTACACAAATTTGGTAACAAAAACCATCTGTGCAACACCTGACGACAATGTTTTAGAGTTGACAGAACAAAAAATCCAAAAAATCAAAGACCTGTTCGAAATCTCTGACCCTGAATTCAACGCCAAACTACAACAAGGCCATGAAAAACAGGCATTAACCGACCTGATAATTGAACGAATGGCACTTTTAGGAACCCGAAGCTAAAACACCCAAAATCTGCTCCAAACTAATTGGGCCTTCCCGAAGAATTCTAGGATTTTTCGATGTCAAATCAACAACCGTCGACGACGTTCCCTTAACCGCAACCCCGCCGTCTAAAACAACATCAACCAAACTCTTTAACTCCAGAGAAATCTCCTCAACCGTTCGCGGAGGGTTTTCTCCTGTTCTGTTCGCGCTGGACCCAACCAAAAGCCCACCAGACTGTTCTATTAACTCGCGGGCAACGTTGTTGTCTGGTATTCTTATGCCTACTGTGTCTAAACCAAAAGTAACCAAGTCGGGTAGCACTTGTTTTTTGTTAAAAACTATTGTAAGTTGTCCGGGCCAGAACTTTTCAGCCAACAGTTTTGCGTTTTCTGTGACGTGCGCAACTTTGTCTACAGTTTTCAAATCAGATGTCAGTATGGGTAAAGGACTTTTTCTGTTTCCTTTAACTTCCAAAAACCGTTTTACTGCATCGTTGTTCATTGGGTCGCAGCCTAGTCCGTACACTGTTTCGGTTGGGTAAACTACCAAGCCGCCCTGCTTTATTGTTTGGGCTGCTAACATGATGTTTGGTTTTGTTGCCTTCAAAACGGGCATGTTTGTTCGAACCGAAAAATATGAAACAAGTTGCTTTTAAGGTTCTGTTAAAAGAAAAAAGGAAAAAGGTTGAAGGGTTTGGATTTAGTTTTTACCGTGCCCTTGATTGTACCCGTGGTCCAAGTAGTGTCCAAAGCCAGTCAACGAATTCTTGTAGGTTCTTGGTTTGGATGTAAACGTCTCCGGGACCTTTGATTTCTGTTACTAGGCCCTCGCCGCCGAGTATGGTGGATTTTAGGCCTCCGAATTTTTTGACTTTGTAGTCGCAGGTGTCGCTGAAGGCTACGAGGTGGAAGTTGTCGACAATCAGTTGTTCTCCTTCTTTGAGTGTGTGTTTGTCGATTGCGCCGAAGGTGTTGATGAAAAGTTTGCCTTCGCCTTTGGCTTTGAGCATGAACAGTCCTTGTCCGAACAGTCCTTTAGTGAATCCTTGCCATTTCATGTCTAAATCTACGGTTTGGGTGGATGCAATGTATGATGCGGATTGTATGATATATCCTTGGTTTGCGGATACGTCTAGTGTTTCGATGTCACCTACTGGGGCTGCTACAAATGCTACTTCGCCTGTTTTGTCTTGGGCTTGATAATCGTTTACAAAAAATGATTGTCGTCCCAAAAGGGAGAGCCCTAAGCTACCAAAGAAGCTTTTTTCGCGTTTTCTTGTGTTTACTTGGATGTTTGGGGTCATGTATGTCATTGCGCCTGCTTCTGCGGTTATGATTTCGTTTGGTTCTAGTTTGGCAACAAGCAGAGCGTATGAGGGTTTGTATTTAATTTCGTACTCCATTTTTTTGTTCACCACTATTTTTGTTAAATTTAACAACTAAGCTATCTGAGTCTGTGTATTCTGCAGATTTAAGAGTATTCCTAACCCAGTTTTTGAATAACAAAAACATGCATGCAACCCTTTTTTCTAACACCGCACTGGGAGTCTACATTTTAGAACACCTTGTTCCAATGCGTGGCACTATATTCGACCCAACCATGGAGTTGGTATAACAAGAAGGGAGCCAAAAAATGAAGAAAATCAGCTGGATTACGTTGATAATAGTCATTGTAGGTTTTTCAACTGCAAGTGTCCTTGGATACCAAAACGCACGAGCAGCAGCAAATATTCCTTTATCGCCAGAATCTGCCAGAGACTTAACGGTTAACTACATTTTGCAGAATCATCAAGAACTTTCAGCTTTGACTGTTCCAGAAACGTGGGATTTTCAGAATTTGACGCCTGAACTTCTTGGCGGGTCAACTCTTCAATATACGGCGGATGGCTGGAACGTCACCTTTAGCTATCCTGTGGTGTTGGAGCCAACATTCACGGTTGAAGTATGCTACAGTGGTGAACCCAGTTTTGAGTGGGTGGGAACTGTTACTAACGACGGCTCAGTAACTGAAACAGACTTCACGGCAGGTTACTAAACCTGTTATCACATCTTTTTTGTGCCCGCAGTTTTTTGTAAGCATCAAATTATTATCTAGGTCTTGTTTTACGTTACCAAAGGTATTGATACACGATGGTTCGTATAGCGGTTCTAGACGAGGAACGTTGCCAATCTAAACGTTGCGGCAGGGTATGCTACAGGTTTTGTCCACCCGTAAGAAACAAAATTGAAGCCATAGTATTCGAAGGTGAAAAACCGCAAATCGTAGAAAGCCTCTGCGTAGGATGTGGCATCTGCGTCAGGAAATGTCCATTCAAAGCCATTAGCATAGTTAACTTGGCGGACGAGTTGGAAGAAGATTGCAGCCACCGCTTCGGACCAAACACATTCAAACTGTTCAGGTTACCAACACCGTCCCCCGGCGTAGTTTTGGGGTTGTTAGGTAAAAACGGAATCGGAAAAACCACAGCCCTGCATGTGTTGTCTGGGGAACTTAAACCAAACCTTGGGCGGTATGATGACCCGCCAACATGGGAAGAATTAATCTTACATTTCAGGGGTTCAAGCCTGCAGGATTATTTCCAAAAACTAAGCGAAGGCACAATGAAGGTGGTTCACAAACCTCAGTATGTGGACAAGCTTTCGCGGGTAGTTTCGGGCAAAGTCGGTGAACTGTTAACAAAAGTAGATGAACGAAACAAACTTGAGCAGCTAACCGAACAGTTGCAACTTGAGATAATCTGGAACAGAGACCTCAAAGTCCTAAGCGGAGGTGAACTGCAGCGGGTTGCGGTTGCTGCGTCTATTTGCAGGGAAGCAGATGTGTACCTTTTTGACGAACCTTCCAGTTACCTTGATGTTAAGCAGCGTTTGCAGGTTGCCAAGGCGATTAGGTCGCTTAAGGACGACGGCAAAACCGTTATTGTTGCTGAGCATGACTTGGCGATTTTGGATTATTTGTCTGACCAAATCTGTGTCTTTTACGGTGACCCCGGAGTCTACGGTGTAGTTTCTCACGTTCACGGCGTAAGGGTTGGAATCAACATCTACCTTGAAGGCTACATCCCAGACGAAAACATGCGGTTCAGAAAAGAACCCATAATATTCCACGTAAAACCCCCAAGCACAGGCTTAACCATGGGCGAAACCCTGCTGCGGTGGACACAAATAACAAAATCATTTGAAGGCTTCCAGTTGCAAGCAATGCCCGGAGAAGTAAGACGAGGCGAAGTTGTGGGCATATTTGGTCCTAACGGTATTGGAAAAACTACGTTTGTGAAGATACTTGCAGGGCTTGAAGAAGCAGATTCAGGAGAAACATCAACAGACGAAAAACTGAAAGTCAGCTACAAACCCCAATATATCTCACCAGAGGCTACTGGAACAGTTGAAGACCTGCTACGAGACGCCGCAGGAAAAGAGTTTGGAACAAGCTTCTTCCACAGCCAAGTAGTCCAGCCACTGAACATCGATATACTGCTTGACCGCGACATCAACGAACTCAGCGGAGGCGAACTCCAACGAGCAGCAATAGCCGCGTGTCTATCCAGAGACGCCGACCTTTACCTTCTTGACGAACCAAGCGCCTACCTCGACGTAGACGACAGACTTTCAGCAGCGCGGACAATCCGCAAGGTTATAGAAAACAAAAAAGTAACCGCCTTTGTAGTAGAACACGACGTAGTCGCCCAAGACTTTCTGGCAGACAGACTAATGATATTCGGCGGCGAACCCGGAGTACGCGGTATTGCTTATCCGCCTACAGACCTGCGCGACGGCATGAACAGCTTTCTAGAAGACATGACCATAACCTTCCGCAGAGACCCACAAACAAAACGACCAAGAGTAAACAAAGACGGCTCACGACTAGACAGACAACAAAAAGAACAAGGCGAATACTACTACATCA
>JAOZIC010000153.1 GCA_026014605.1 Candidatus Bathyarchaeota archaeon | reverse complement strand
TCAGTAACGGAATTGTAACGTTAGTGATTGTTGCAGCTACACCCATCGAAGGAATCAATATCACAGAAAGCCCTGTATTTATTGCTACTGCGGCTAATGCTGCGGGTATGAATCCCCATTTTTTGTTTGATTTGTTCACCAGACCCATTGCGCCACCTGCTGCGGCCATTCCAACAGCAATGGCATAGTGCAAAGGCCCTAACGGGAAACCGTTTACGATTGCGGTTACAATGTGTCCGAGTCCAGTGATTAGTACGCCGTCGATTACTCCAAAATACAGAGCAGCAAAGAATCCTGGACTTGAGTCGAAAGCTATTGTTGGAATTACAGGATAAGGAGTTATGAAGGAGCCAATCACGCTTAGTGCCGTGAAAATAGATACACGCGCAACGCGCAAAGCGTTTAAGGTTTTTTTGAGGTTTTGTTTGGTGACCATGGTTAGATACTCCATGTTATGGGGTTGAGGGAAAACTGAAAGCAAACAATAAAAGAGTTTCCGAACGTATTACAACTGTAGTGTGTTATTATGAATGTCATAAACGTGCGTCTACCCGACAAGGTAGTATATGATCTAGAAAACCTTGCAAAACGACACGACCTAACACGTTCAGAGGTCATCAGACAGGCACTAGTTGTTTACATCCACTTTGTAGAAAACGTTGGAACCCTGCTCAGACCAACCGCATTCAGGGTGAAACCCGCCCAAATCGCCTACGTAACAAGAGGAGATGTTTCGATAATGACCATGCCCACAGGGCACTCGATTGTAGTCGGTTCATCATCGTCAGGCGGAGTAGGACCAAAAACGTTAGACAACCTCAAGATTGACGGAAAAACAGTAGGCAAATTTCTAGCACGTGTAGCATCAATGGACGTTGCCGCAACGGGAGCTTTTCCAATCTCGGTATCAGTTACATTGAGTGTTGAAAAAGAGCCCACAGGAAGCGAAATAATCCAAGGAATCAGCAACGAAATAAAAGTGTTGGGACTGGAACCAAACCAAGTTCTTAAAGCAAACACTGAAGAAAACTTTGAAACCACACAAACGGGCGCAGGCATAACAGTAGTAGGCTTAGCAAACGAAAACGAACTAAGAATAGCCAAAACCAGACCCAACGATTTGGTGGTTGCCATCGGAAAACCAAAGGTAGGCAACGAAGTGTTACCTGCTGAGGCAAGAAATGAGGTTGCGAACCTAAAAGATGTAACAGCGTTGGCAAGAAAAGGGTTTGTTCACGATATTATTCCTGTTGGCTCGTTTGGTATTGTTAACGAGGCACAAACGTTGGCGTACAGTATTGGTCGGCAACTCAGAATCAACGAAGACACCAAATTGGATTTGAATAAATCTGCTGGACCCGCAACCGTAGTTTTGGCAACAATAGATAGAACAAAAGTTGACGAGTTGGACTATTTTATCCATAAACCAATTAATGTTGTTGGAGAGATACTGTAAACAACAAAGTGACAAACAACAGGTCATTTCGACAAAAAAGAATAAAGTTGAACCTCCTTTG
>JAOZIC010000037.1 GCA_026014605.1 Candidatus Bathyarchaeota archaeon | reverse complement strand
TACCATGAACCTGCGACTGTTGGATGCCTTATTATCAATCCTCGTCTTCTTCCCGTCGTTCCCTAGTCAGTTTGATTTCGAAGTCTTCGATTGTCTGACTTAGGTCGCCGTCTTCGGGAATTTCGCCGCGTTCACGTAGGATTTGTCTTGCCAACAGCCAGTAAATTACAGCGAGTGCGCGTCTTCCTTTGTTGTTTGTTGGGATAACAAAGTCGACAAAGGAGAAGTCGTTGTCTGTGCTGCAAAGCGCAACTACGGGGATTCCGATGCTTGCGGCTTCTTTTACTGCTTGCACGTCTGCTTTGGGGTCAGACAAAATAATTACGCTTGGTTCAAGACGTTTTGGGTAAAGTGGATTTGAAAGCATTCCAGGAATAAATCTGCCTACGATTGGGGTTGCTCCAACTACTTCGCAGAATTTTTCGACTGGACTGTGTGCGTACAGTCTGCCTGCGACTGCAACGATTTTTTCTGGATCAAAACGTGCTAGAAACTTTGCGGCTACGCGTATTCGTTCATCTGTTTTTTTAACGTCCAAAACAAATAAGCCGTCGGCTCTAACGCGGTAGATGAATTGTTCCATGTCTTTTGTTCTCATTCTTGTTCCTATGTGAACCCCAGCGGACAGTAGGGTATCCTGGGGTAACAGGAGTTCTTCTTCGCTGAAAGTTTCCATGTTTTCTTCATTTTCGGACAAACTTTTTTCCTCCAACTTATAATATTGCCATTTGTGCTCTGTTTCCAAGAGTTTCTTCTATACGGATTAGTTCATTTATTTTGGCGATTCGTTCTCCATGTAAGACTCCAGATTTGATAACTGGACAAGAGAACCCAACAGCCAAATGAGCTAAATGCGCATCAGGTGTTTCTCCAGACCGATGAGACATAACTGGAACATATCCAGCTCTCTTAGCTATTTTGGTTGTTTCCCAAGCGTCTGAAAGAGTACCAATCTGATTAGTTTTTATGATAAGAGAATTTCCAGCCCCCATCTCAATTCCCTTACACAACCTTTCGCGGTTAGTAACAAACAAGTCGTCGCCAGAAATCAGGCAGTTCTTGGTTTTCTTTGTTAGTTCCGCGAAACTTTCGTAATCGTCCTCGTCGAAGGGGTCTTCAACATACGCGAGTTTGTATTCTTCAATAAGGTGCAACATGAACTCTAGCTGTTCACCAGAATCACGTTTCTTGCCTTCCATCGAATAAACATAAACCTGTTTTTTCGGGTCATAAAAACTCGAAGCCGCAACATCAAGACAAGCCCGAACTTCGATACCAAGCTCGTCAGAGACTTCGTCACATGCTTTAACAACAATTTTTAGGGCTTCTTCGTTTTCGATGTTAGGCGCCCAAGCTCCTTCGTCGCCACGTCCACCAGTAAAGTTGGGGTCTGCTTTTCGGAGCATTGCACCAATCTTTTCGTGAACCATAATGTTGGCGGTTGCAGCTTCAACAAAGTTTCGTGCCTTAAGTGGGATAACTAGGTACTCTTGAATGTCGGTTGTTTTTCCAAGAGCGTGTTTTCCGCCACCCAAAACGTTTCCAAGAGGATAAGGAAGCTCATTTCCTGCATATCCAGCCAAGAACTGGAACATGGGTAAATCGTAGCTTGTTGCAGCTGCTTCTGCGTTAGCTACAGAAACTGCAAATGCGGTGTTTCCACCGATGTTACAGAAGTTATCTGTCCCGTCGATTTCGTGCAAAAGAGCATCAATTTCGTTTTGTTCTTCTGCGTCCATGCCGATGAGTTCGGGAACAACAAGTTCCTCAAAAATCCTTATCGCGGCGTCTACTCCGCCTTTGGGATAAGAAACCACTTCGGCTTTTCCTGTGCTGGCTCCTGCGGGAGCTCCAACGCGTCCAAACCCATCAACAGTTACAACGTCAACTTCGATTGTTTCTTGACCGCGGCTGTTGAAAAGTTTGCGTGCCATTACATCTTCAATAATTGAGGACATGATATTCAACTCATCAGGTCAGTTCATTTTATCTTTTTTTCATAGAACCTGAGAATCTTGTCAGAAATCTCAATATGCGAAAGAATCATTCGGCGACAGCAATACCGAGTTACACCTAAACTGTCTAGAACCTTTTTTGAGTCTTCTCCAGCTTGTACACGCTGGTTGAACTCTTCCCATTTATCACTAATCAGTTTACCACACGTGAAACAGCGAACAGGGATAATAATTTCAATTCATCCTCCTACACATGATTATGCTCTTCAGGTTGTTTTCGAACATTTTATCACTACTTATACATTTCGGCGCAGTTTTGTTTAAGACTTCTTAACAGCCAAGATGAAAACAAACCCAGCTTCGGGCATGCTCACCTGTAGCTTTTCTGGTCTCTTGCCCTAGCTCCTGGTCCTCCAAACTTTTTGGGCTCACTTCGCCTAGGATCACCAGCAATCATTGTTCTGTCATAGTCTCTAAGGGTGGTGTGAAGTCGGGTGCTCTTTGTCCACTTCAACAAAGCTTTAGCGACTGCCATGCGGGCAGCTTCAGCTTGTCCCATAAAGCCTCCACCAGAGACCTTAACGTTAATGTCAAGTTGGCTACAGACTTTGTCGTCAACCAACATCAGAGGTTCCATAATTTTGTCGCGTGCAAGTTTTGGTTCAAAAACCTCGATAGGCACGTTGTTGATTCTTACTTTTCCGTTTCCTATTCTAATTGACGCTCTAGCTGATGCGGTTTTTCGTTTGCCGCTTAGTACCAAAACTTTTTTCGATTTAGACAACTTATTCAACCTCTGGGGTCCATCCAATCTCTTTAGCCAAATCACCAACGGTTATATAAGGTGATGTTAGTTTTTCGGTTTGGGCATCAAGGATTGTCTGGGTTTCTTTACCGTTAAAGTCCAAAGGAGTTCCCAAGTAGACTCTAAGTCTTTTGAGTGCTGCGACACCTTTGGGTTTCCGTCTAGGAAGCATACCACGAACAGTTCTACGAACAATTCGGTCAGGCCTTCTTTGGTGATAAGGACCTTTACGTGGATGACCGACTTCAAGGAAGGTTTTAGCATCAATAACAATGTGCTGCTTCTTTCCTGAAATTGCAGCTTTTTCAGCATTCAAAACAACAACGTGTTCGCCTTGGAGAAGGTGTTTAGCAACAACGCTTGCCATTCGTCCAAGAATCAAACCAGTTGCGTCGATAATAATTGTGTTATTTGAAGACATTCAGGTTACCCCATCAATTTCACGTTTTTACCTTCGGGATTCTTTTTCATCAAATCTCTGATTGACAAACAAGTTCCTTTAGCGTTTTTTATTTTAGACGCTGCACTGTCAGAAAAAGTGAAGGCTGCCACGGTTATAGGATGGTTAGCAATTCCGGCACCTAATACTTTGCCCGGAACGGCTACAATTTCGCCTTCTTTTGTGTAGCGGTTAAGTTTACTTACGTTTACGGCTACGCGGCTTCTTTTTGAACTTGACAGGCTGTCTGCTAAGCTACGCCATAATTCTGTTTTGTTTTCGCGTGATTGTATCTTTAAATCGCGAATAAGAGCAATAAGCTCGGGATTGGTTGCGTTTACTTTCTTCACTTCTACTTACCCTTTTTTCAGTTGATTGGAAAAGTCTTTGACTTTGTTTTCAAGAATTTTAACGGCCTCAAGCACTATACGTTCTACAGGTAGTGCGCCTGTGGACTCGATTTTAAAAATGAACGCATTTTTGTCCCAAGTCACGTCAACAGCTGGCGGATTTTGAGGACAAGCATCTGCACAGTCCATACAGAGGGTGCATTTGAGTTCATTTTGAGTTTTAATTCCGTCAGGTGATTTTACGAAGATGTGTTCAGGACAGACCCTAACACATTCACCACATGCATTACATTTTTTAGGGTCAATTTTGACTTCGGGCAGATGCATGTAAGTGCACATAGAAACTGGCTGCCATTTTGCATGTTTTGTTCCTTTTCCCAGTCGGGCATAGGCTTCAAATTTCAGTCGTTGCTCAGGAGCCAACTTCACGATGGGTATCTTGTCGCTGACTGGAACAATGTCAGGATTCTCTGATTTTAGTTCTCCAGAATAAACAGTCATTGATTTCTCGTCGGCTTCTACTTCCAACGTCAAGTTTACTCTGCAAAGGTTACATCCAAACTCGCTCTCACATTTGCATTCTTCTGGAAGGCTGTAAGAGTCTAAGTCGGTTTTGATTGGAACAAATCCCATTCGGTGGGCAAGAATTTCGTCGTTAAGAATTGAAGAGTTTTCAAGAAAAACAACTTCATCTATTGCCATTGTGGGAATTTCTGTGATCATAATTCGTCGCAACGCGTTTACAAAAGGCACATTGACTCCGCTAACAATAAAGCGCATGTAATCGTCCGATTTTTCAAGGATTTGAATCTCTACCACAGTTAAGCCTCAATTAAGCCTCTTGTTATATTAGCGTGTTTAAAGCTCGTGCTTTTCAAAGAGAGCGAAAGCCATTATTTCAATATTTTGGTTGCGAGGGAGAGCCGATTCAATAGTGTATGCGGCTTTTTCCCTCTGTTTAGCACAAGTTTGCCGTTTAGAAGGTTAGACTCTTCGTCCTCTACGACCGCCCTTCCTTCGTGTACCATCATGAGGTATGGGCGTTACTTCTTCGATACGACCAACACGGAACCCAGCTCTTGCCAAAGCACGAATCGCGGCTTGTGCTCCTGCACCAGGAGTTCTAGCGCCTGAGCCACCTGGAGCGCGGACTTTGATGTGAATGGCTGTTATGCCTTTGTCTTTGGCAACTGTGGCTGCGTGTGCGGCAGCTCGCATAGTAGCGTATGCGGAAGATTCGAGTCTGTCTGATTTAACGTGCATTCCACCTGAGGAGCGTGCAATGGTTTCTGCGCCTGAAACGTCGGTGAAATGAATTATTGTGTTGTTGTATGAACTGAAAACGTGAACTACTGCCCATCTGTCAGATTTTTTACTCACGACGGTTTTCCTCCATAGTTGGTGCTTGTTCTTCAGCAGGGACAGATATAGACATTGTTAGTGGGTGTTCAGGGTTGTTAAGAGGGCTTTTTGGGCTGTAGGTGATTTTTTCTTCTTCGTCTTTAAGAACCATATAGCTTGGAGAAGAAACTTTTCTTCCATTAATTGATATGTGACCATGAGTGATAAGTTGGCGAGCTTGCTGGATGGATTGTGCTAAGCCTCTTTGGAACACAAGAGTTTGAAGTCTGCGTCCAAGTATATCTTCCAGCGCCAAGTCCAATACGTCATCTAAGGCTGCTTCGTCAGGTAAAATTCCCAGCCGATTAAGCCTTTTTAGAAGTTGTTCTTCTTGGGTGCTTCGTTCTTCAACCGACATACCCAACAGGGAACGTCCAATTCCTCTGTATTTTGACAATGAAGTTTTGTGGCGCCAAATCTCGCGTTTGTTTCTTAAACCGTATTGACCAAGAAGGTCCAATTCAGCTTCCAAGGTGTCCATTTGCCAAGGGAAACGGGGTGTATCAAACTTTTTTCTTTGTCTTTTCGGATCTCCCATCTAAGCTTTCCCTCGCTGTACTTGTTTTCGTTTAACACCCATTGCTTTTCCTTCTCTTCCAGTGGATTTGGTTCTTTGTCCACGAACCTTCAATCCGTAACTGTGACGGAAACCTCTCCAGGACCTTATCTTTTTCATTTCGTCTACGTCTGTTTTTATTTGGAAGTCTAGGTCAGAACCTAACAGGTGTAGGTCTTTTCCTGTTTCCATGTCTTTTTGTCGATTTAGAAGCCATGTAGGTATCCCATACTTTTGGGGATCGGTTATGATGTCTTCAATTTTTTCTACATCTGAAGTGGAAAGGTAACCCATTCTGGTTTCTGGGTTGATTCCTGCTTTGTCGACTATAATGTGTGCTAACTTAATTCCTACGCCTTTTACGTTTGTTAATGCGTAAGTTACCGGCTGTGTTCCTTGAATATCGCTTCCGGCAAACCTTATGATGTGCTGAAATTCTTTAGACATCTTGAATTGTCACGTCTCTTTTTATAGGCTATCTACCGAAGTGCGACGTAGTTTATTTAAGTTTTCCTTTGGGGGGTGTTTGTTGATTAATAGATTGGAGTTAGCAAGCATGTTAGCGTGTAAGTTGGAAAGAGTGCAAGTGTTTTGCTTATTTTCTGATTTCGTTAAATAATCGGACGTAACTAAACCATGTTCAACGTTACATCTAGATAAAAAAGCCAAAACTGATAAAAACCCTCGTGTTTCTTACAGAGTTTATGCTTAACCCAGTGTTCTCAGTTATTACAACAGGACGGGGCGAAAATGACTCGGCTGCTCTAGAAGAGACTTTTAGCAACTGGGAAATAGCGAAAAAGGTTTTTGAAGAAAAAACTGGGAAAACAAACGCAATCGAGTTCTTGGTAGCCGACGCGGGAGAAAACGCTGAGTTCCCAAAGATTCGTGATTCAAAAATAATTTCTCCCAACGAATACGGGGATTACCGCAAAGAATTGTGGAAAGCGGGAGTAATCAAGTACAAGTGGTGGGACACGCCTGCTATTGGAAGGAACCTAGGGTTTAGGCACGCTAAAGGAAAAATTATTGTTTTTCATGACATTGACACGCTTTTTTCCACAGGCACAGAAACTGATGATGTGTACCTTTGTGGGGATTTAGACAAATACGAAAACTATTTTGAAGTAATGTATAACGCGTTTAGACGAAAAGACATCGTTGCAACAGTGCCGTCATTAAGACCAAGAGACAGCAACAAACTAGGACGACGTTTCGGAAGCATGGGTGCAAACCTTTTGACACGTTTTTCTTTGAGGCTGCCAACAATCGAAATCTTGGGAATACCCATAATGGGCGCCAGTGTCCCCGGGTGTAGCATGTCGATTTTGAGGGATACCGCAGAGAGCATGTTCAAGAACGGGTATGGACCGTACGATTCAGAACTGGGCGTATCTGAAGACCAAAAAATCTCCAGATTAATGTCACGGTTGGGGCGGATTTCTTACGAAAAATGTGCAGGCATTTTCACCCGCACCACAAGCCGAGTAAGTGAAGGCTACGACATCGCAAAATCCTTGGGCTACGCCATAAAGGGGTCTACTTACTACATTTTTCCGGGGCTGTTCAAGTACCGCAAACACTTGTTGACAATATAACAAGTTAATCTATGTTATTTTTCTTCAAGTTTTTTGATTGCTTCCACAATAACGTCTTTTAATCCTTGAATTCCGACCGTTTTGGTTTGTTTGACCCCAAGTCCGGTGTTGTCACTGAATTCTTGTATGTCGGTTTCGAATTCTTTGGGATTCTCTAAACTATCCAAAACGATAACCCCTGAGAGGTCACGGAACATTTCTTTGATGTTTTCTTGGTTCCAGTCAAAGATTTCGCGGAAATGAACGTTCTTTTTTAGGTTGGAGGGCATCCATCCGGGGGATAAATAGAAGTGTTCGCCGTGTGGGTCTAGGTCATAGAGGCGTTTATGTCCGCCAAGCAGGCAGTCGATGCAGTTTAGGGCGTCAACTTTCACGGCATTAGGGTATTTTTCTATGATTTGTTTTATTTTGGGGTGGCACAGGTCCCCGTAGACAACAACTATTTTGTTGTAGCCTTTTTTGGAGTATCCTTCAAGTGTAGAAGTTAAGATTTTTTCTAGTAGAGCATAGTCAACATGCAGTCCTGCGTCTAGAAAGATTGGTTTAACGTTTATCGTGCTGTCTGTGAGAAGTTTTTGGATTTCTCGTTTTAGTATGCCGCAAGAAAGTAACAAAATTGGAGGGGAAGTAGACAAGTTTTGGTTCTCGCTACTTTGTCAGTTTGGCTATCCACTCGTCCAGTTTTTCTCTGGCGTCTTCGTCTCCCATTTGTTCCATTGGGTGTTTCATCAGGTAAGCTGACACGTACTTGAGGTTGCCAGATACTCCGTTGTCCAATGCTAGTTGTGCGCATCGGATTGCGTCGATTGCTACTCCGCCCGAGTTTGCTTTGTCGTCTACGTCGAGGCGGATTTCCATGTTGTAGGGTATGTTTGCGAACATTCTTCCTTCTATTCGGATGAACGCAAGTTTGGTGTTGCCCAAAAATGGAATAAAGTCGCTTGGTCCGATGTAGATGTCTTTGTCGTTGAGGCGCTGTTTTAGTGGGATTTGGCTTTGCACAGATTCGGTTTTGCTGATTTTTTTGCTTTCAAGCCTTTCGCGCTCAAGCATGTTGGCAAAGTCTGTGTTTCCGCCGACGTTGATTTGGTATGTTCGGTCTATTGTTGCGCCTCGGTCTACACAAAGTTTGGCTAAAGTTCTGTGAGTTATAGTTGCACCGATTACACCTTTGACGTCGTCTCCGACGATTGGAAGTTTTGCGTCTTCAAACTTTTTGAGCCATTCTTTGTTTGACGCAATAAAAACGGGCATACAGTTAATGAAGGCACATTTTGTTTTAAGGGCGATTTTTGCCCAAAACTCTACGGCTTTTTGGCTGCCAACAGGCAAGTAGTTGATTAAAACTTTGGTGCCTGTTGCTTGGATTTCTTCGATTGCCTCTTTTTCGAGTTCTTCTTCGGTTTTTGTTTGGTCAATTGGTTTAATCATGCTTGCAACGTAGATTCCTACACCGTCAAGAATTGGACTTTCTTTCACTTTTCTTGATGTGCAGTTCGATACGCTGTCAACCCAGTCTACGTAGTTTGGGTCTGAAAAGATGGCCTCGTTTAGGGGTCGTCCTACTTTGTTTTCTCCTACGTCAAAAGCACAAACAAATTCGAGGTCTTCTATTCCGTAGCCTCCGATTGTTTCGTGCATTAATCCTAATTTCTTGATGTTGTTTCGTTTGTAGACTTCGATTCCTTGAGCTAAACCCGCGAAACAGTTTCCTACGCCTATTACGCCAACCCTAATTTTGCCCATGTAATCACATTCTGTTTATACTCTGAGCAAATAGTAAGCGGTTCTTCTTTATTTCTTTCGGTCAACCAAACCAAAAACATGGCAATAAGACTCTTCGTGAACACAAAACTGAACACAAAAACAACGTTTTTCGCTGGGTTAGGGCTCTTCTTCCGTGCTCCAGAGCCGTTTTTCGTAAGCCGACCTTGGCTTAAACTTTCCACGATATTTTTTAACAGAAGATTTTCTGCGAGAGACATTTTTTAGTCTAGCTTGTGCCACCGCGATACGGGTCAAGGAGGGAGTCTTCTTTTTTCTGGGTTTGTATTCTGGAAGCTTGTATGGCACAGATTTTCGTGTTGTTTCTTCGGTTTTTGGTTTTATCAACTCGGGGCGGGTGAAAGTCACGGTTTTTTCTTTTAGGTCTACTTCTTTTACGTTCCACCCAATAGTCTGCCATGCTTTGGTTTGAACTGAACCGTTTTTTGTCCACCACTCAACGGTTTTGTTGGCTGTGGCGGGGAGGTCTTTTCCGATTAGCCCTTCTATTTGGGAAAACTGGAGTTTGAGCCACGTTTTCCATTGGGCTTTTCTTGACAAAAACAGGGTTAAAGCGGTGTATTTACCGCTATACGCTGACTGTTTGGGTGAAACGTATCTTCTGGCGCAGTTCAGGCAGATTAGGTACTCCCCCGTGTAGAGGTCTTCGGTTATGCAGCTTTTGCAGTAGAGTTGTTTGCATCTTGGGCACCGCGTAAGCCGCGATGGAGGAACTGTTCGTTTGCATAGGTTGCATTGGTTGTTTGGTTCTGGAGGGTGAGTTCCTCCGATTGGTATAATTCTGTCTGGTGCCAATGCAAAATCCCCCAAATAACAGGGGGATATAATGAAAATAAAGCTAACGAAAACAGCGATTAACGGTTTTTTGCTTTCTTGTTAAAGGCGTATACAATCAATGGTGCAGTTGCTAAGTAGGCTACTGTTCTTAGAATCATTGTTATCAAAAGGATTTCATTAGAAGCTGTTGGTATTGGGCTAATTTCTATTGTTGCTTGAGTAAAGTTGTATGTGCTGTAGCCTGTAAGCAACACAATCAGCGACATGACAACAGCAAACAAGGTTGTGTGTATCAGGTTAGTTTTCTGGGTTTTTGAATGATAGCGACGGTCGTACCATACAAACAAGGCTAAACACAAAACGGCGCCAGAAAAGGCGGCTAACTGCAACACGATGAACTGCCATAACGGAAGTGTGTTAATTATTGTTTGGACGCTTACAAGTATGTCTGCACTGAGTGGAATGCAAAAGCTGCCGAGTATCAGCGCCGCCAAAATAACTGATGCTTTGAAGTGTGCAGAGATGTAGTTGTCAACTTCTTTTTGAACTATTTTGCGTGTCCGAGCCTGTTCTTTTTCTACTTTGTTAAACAAGGTCATGCTTGTTTGTCCAATTTCTGAAAGAGCGTATTTTCCTCGGCTGGACTGCTCAACTAGAAGGTTCAGTTCTTTTAGGTGATAACTAAGCAAACCCGTGTCAGTTATGCCAATAACGTTTTGAATGTCAGTAAAGGAAGCTTCGCCTTTTTGTTCAATGAACTGCAGGATTTGTCGGCGTATCGGGTTTTTTAGTGCTGCAAAGATTAGGTCGTAGTCGTCGGTTTCTGTCAATGGTGTTCCCTTTGTTTTGGTTGATGATATGGTGTAAAAGAGTTTTCGTGAAGAAAAATTGGAAACGTATTAGTTACTGCCAATTTCAGAAAAGCATTAAGCACCAAGTAACAACAAAAACTAAATACGTGCTACACTAATACCGCTTACCAAAGCCATCATAGATTGTTTCATGGTTTTGCAGATGGAATGGTTTATTTTTGCTTTGTTATGCCCAGCGTTCTTGGGTTTGAATAGTATTTTCGACAAATTTCTAATGACCAAAAAGTTTCAAAGCTATTTTTCCATGTTATCGTATCTGACTACGTTAGATTTGATTTTTGTTGCCGTCATCTATTTGGTTACTCCGATTAGCTTCAATTATCCATATGCTCTAATTGGTATGGCTGGCGGTTTGTTACCGCTTTTGGCTTTTTGGTTTTACTCAAAAGCTCTTATGGTAGAGGAAATATCAAGAATTACTCCGTTGATACAGACTATACCAATTTTTGTTGTCTTTTTATCATATTTTTTTCTGAACGAAAATTTGGTTGGGCAAAGTTACTTCGGAATTTTGGTAATGGTAATTGCTTCGATACTGATTTCTCACAAAAAAACAAAAACGGGCAATCAGTTATCGTCTGCACTAAAATTCATTGTACCCTACAACATTGTTTCTGCAGTAGACATTATTTTGAACAAATATCTGCTAGGTTACTTAGATTACTGGTCAGTGATTTTTTGGGGAATGTTGGGTTCTTTTTTTGGAGTGCTAGTGTTGCTTACCTTTTCTAAACCACGCAAAGAGTTTATGGAAACCGTTCCAACTATAGGAAAAAGAACCTTTTTTGTCACACTTGTTGGCGAAGGAGTATACTTCTTAGGAGATATTTTTTGGTTAATAGCTGCGTCTTTGGGTAATGTCTCTTTAGTTTCTGCCTTAGCAGGGTTAGAACCGTTCTTTGTTTTCGGTTTTATGCTAATTCTAAGCATGTTCATGCCAAAGATTCTCGAAGAAGAAGTGAACAAAGAGGTGGTTTTGTTAAAAATTGTTGCAATAGCCTTAATGTTCATAGGAACTTTCTTGATAACGACATAAACAAATCTTTTT
>JAOZIC010000186.1 GCA_026014605.1 Candidatus Bathyarchaeota archaeon | reverse complement strand
GTTTCGGAGAATTTACGATATACTCTGGCAGACCAAAAACGCAGGGCATGTACATTTTAGAAAAATATGATTATCTACGCTATTTTGACCCGAACGGCTGCGTGTTTCTTGGTGACATGCTAAATTCTGAAGAGGAAATGCAAAAGCTTGGAAAACCTAATCCTAAGTTGTTTGTGGAGTTGTTGCAGAAAACTGTTCCAGAAGGAGTTGGCAGCATTTACGTGGGCGACGGCGTTGCAGACGCGATTTTGGTTGAAAACGCGCGCAAGAACGGTGTTGAAGGTTTGTGTTTTATTGGTGTTGTTTCGTCGTCTGAGGATTCGAATAAGCTTTTTAGTGAATACAGCAAACATGGAGCTGACGCAGTCGTTACTGATGTGAATGATATTTCAGTGCTGTTTTCAAGTTTAGGAGGAACTGTGAAATGAGAAAAGTATGTGTGAAAAGAAAAACAAAAGAAGTAGACATAACCGTGGAACTAAACGTTGACGGCAAAGGAAACGCCCAGATACAAACTGGCATAAAGTTCCTAGACCACATGCTGTTAACCTTAGCTAAACACGGTTTATTCGACCTAAACGTCAAAGCATCCGGAGACCTAACACACCACATCACCGAAGACGTGGCTCTGGTAATCGGCGAAGCCCTACGACAAGCAGTGGATACCGGAAAAGGTATCAAACGTTTCGGTTGTGCATGTGTTCCAATGGACGAATCATTGGCACGGGCATCAGTAGACCTAGGTGGACGACCATACATTGTACGAAACCTGCGTCTGTTGCAGCAGCAAATCGAGGACCTCAAAACAGAGGACATAGAACACTTCTTTGATTCTTTGGCTCAGGCTTCTAAATCGAATATTCATTTAACAGTTCTTTACGGAACTAACGAACACCACAAAGTAGAAGCAGCATTCAAAGCGTTAGCCTTGGCGTTACGTAGCGCCTTAACTGTTGAACCAAGAATTGGCGACCAAGTGCCAAGCGCAAAGGGGGTTATTTGACAATACCCAACGTTGCAGTTGTGAATTATGGCGTGGGAAACCTGCGAAGTATCAGTAAAGGGCTGGAAAAATCGGGAGCCAACGTCGTAATTACACACGACCCTAAACAGTTACTGGAATCAGACGCCATCGTCCTGCCCGGTGTTGGCGCTTTTGCTCCAGCAATCAAAAACATGTTACCCATAACCGATGTAGTAGCCCAGGCACTAAACAACGGAAAACCCATTTTCGGCATCTGTCTGGGGCTTCAGTTGCTGTTCACAAAAAGTAGCGAAGGCGGCTCAACTGATGGACTTGATTTTATTTCAGGCGAAGTAGTCAAACTGCCCGACACCATGAAAACCCCTCAGATGGGCTGGAACACCATCGATTTTGCTAGGTCTCACCCGTTGCTTGACGGCGTTAACGACCACTCTTACGTGTACTTTGTGCATTCTTTTTATCCACAGCCTGCTGACCCAAACGTTGTTGTTACAACCACCGACTACGGCGTCAAGTTTGCTTCCATGGTTGCCCAAAAGAACCTGTTTGCAACAC
>JAOZIC010000137.1 GCA_026014605.1 Candidatus Bathyarchaeota archaeon | reverse complement strand
ATCGAGGCACTGCAAAAGTCCAGACTGGACGCAAAACAGGTCGAAAAAGGTGTTTTGGAAGTAGCTATTCCCGCTTACCGCACTGATATATTGCATGAAATCGATTTGGTTGAAGAAGTTGCAGTTGGTTACGGGGTTTTCAGGCTGGAACCAACAACGCAAAGTTCGCGCACAACTGGTAAACAACACAAAGTAACCGTGGAAGCATCCAATGTTCGGCAGATTATGGTTGGTTTGGGTTTTACTGAAGCCTTGAACTTTGTTTTAACAAACGAAGAAGACCACTACGTCAAGATGCGCCAAAAACCCGAAGGTTTAGTGACGTTGGCTAACCCTGTTTCCACCGAGTATTCTATTATTAGAAACAATCTGTTGCCGAGTCTGATGAAAAACTTGGCAGTAAGCAAACACCACGTGTTTCCGCAGTGCATGTTTGAAGTTTCTGACGTTATCAAATTGGATGACAAATCTGAAACCTATACTCAACGAAGAATACACCTTGCAGCGGTTTCTTCTCATCCCAATGCGAACTTTACTGAAATAAAGTCTATTCTGGAATCCTTGTTTACCAACCTTGGCTTTGACAACTTAACAGTAAAAGAGACAAACCACCCAAGCTTTCTGGAAGGACGCGCCGCAACCATCTTGTTAGGAAACATGGAGGTTGGTGTTGTTGGCGAGATTCACCCCGAAGTATTAAACAACTTTGAGTTGGAAAACCCTACGGGCGCCTTTGAGGTAGACCTTCAAAAGGTTATAGACTCGCTTTAGTGGGTGTTTCTTGGAATAGGAAAGTTTAATGTTCTTTGTATTACGCTATTTATTGTGCGACAGTTTTGCTGGAGCATAATCCTGCCGTTACCTTATGCGGGCTCATGCAGACGGACTCGACAGAGGTTGATGTGTTCCATCATCCGTTGAAGAAGGGTTTACCCATGCATGGGACACGGCAGGCGCGGGCAAACCAACCCACGTCTGAGAGAGCTCATCTGAGAAGAGCGCCTAGCTCCACCTGTGAGGATGAGAGTTAGTTACGTGGGACACAAGCCCGCGACATTTACCCGTTTGACTGTAAGTTCACACATTCATGCTGCATGTTAGACTACTAATAGAAGTACAATGTTGAAAACTAGGTTTTTTCTGAAATTTTTTTCTACAGCACACAATTTCGAAAAAAGTTCACACGAACATTGGTGTGTTGTTGCGCGTGAGGTTTTTGTGTTTTGGGTGTTCCGTTATGTTTAAATATTTGATGTTAACTATATCTAACATGGAGTTAGAAATAACTAACAAAATGTGAGAAATAAACAACGGGGGAAAAATGTTGAAAAAATGGAATAATATCATCAGCATCCTTGGAATAGCAACATGCCTAATCGCCGCATTTTTGATGGCGTTTGGAGAACCAATCATAGGCGCAAACCACACAGGCATTGCAACCGTTGTATGCATAACTGGATTGGGTCTAATAACTACTGGCAACAAAATTTCGGTTACAGGAAAGAAACAGGAGAAACTGTAAAAATGACTGATTTTATGTGGCCAATGATTTTAATCGTGAACGCAGTTCTCGTTGTCCTTGTTGGAGTGCTTGTTATATGGAAACTTCATAAAGACAAAAAATCGGGTTATCCTGTTCAAGACGAACGCACACAAAAAATCAGCGGAAAAGCAGCAATGGGGACATACTACATCAACTTAGCTTTCATGGTCTCACTATCGTTGTTCATAATTTTCGGAACAGAGTTCCTAGACTTGCCTACACTTGACGCGGGATGGGCAATAATTGCAATAATGCTGGTCTCTGGCTTCTCGTACGGTTTGTTGAGCTGGTACTACAGCAGAAAAGGCGACCTGTGATGCGAACAAGAATCAAAGAACTACGAGCAAGACACAACCTCACCCAAGACGACCTAGCAAAAAAGGTTGGAGTCCGCCGAGAAACCGTGCTGTATCTTGAGAAAGGCAAATACAACCCTTCACTGAAACTGGCACACGACATCGCCAAAACCCTAAAAACAACAATTGACGACCTGTTCATATTCGACGACGAAGACACAAAATAGCCCTCAAAGCAGGCCGTTTTTTCCCACAAATGGGCGGTTGCAACAAGAACTTTTAAGTTAACAAACTAAAATTGGTTGATACGAGGGCAATTCGTTGGACCTGCAAAAAAGAATCGACCTAGTAATGAAAAACACCGCAGAAGTTGTAACACCCGAAGAAGTCAAAACTTTACTTGAAACAAACAACAACCCACGAGCATACTGGGGCTTTGAATGCTCAGGACTACTACACATCGGCATCGGCTTAGTCTGCTCAGCAAAAATTAAGCATCTGGTAAACGCTGGTTTTGATTTCACAATATTTTTGGCAGACTGGCACTCGTGGATAAACAACAAACTAGGCGGAGACATGAACAACATCCGCACCTGCGGCGAATACCTAAAACAAATCTTTATTGCCCTTGGATTACCACCAGAAAAAGTCAACTACAAATGGGCATCCGAAATAACCGAAAAAGTAGACTTCTGGGAAAAAGTAGTAAGAATCGCAAAAAGCGTCTCAGTAAAACGGACATGGCGCGCCCTACCCGTAATGGGACGCGAAACAAGCCTAACCGACATCGAAACCGCATGGGTCTTTTATCCATGCATGCAAGCCGCAGACATCTTCGAACTCGAAATGGACGTAGCCTGCTCAGGCATAGACCAAAGAAAAGCCCACATGCTCGCAAGAGACGCCGCAGAAAAACTCAAATGGCAAAAACCTGTCTGCATCCACACACCTTTGCTTATCGGGCTTCAAGGACCACAAACAGCAGGAAAAGAGTTCGGCGAAACCGATGAATTGAACGTGGAAATCAGCTCCAAAATGAGCAAAAGCATACCACAAAGCAGCATCCTAGTCCACGATAACCCCGAGGACATTGCGTCTAAAATAAAAAACGCTTACTGTCCACCAAAAGTTGTGAAAGCAAACCCTGTACTAGAACTGGCAAAACACATAATCTTTGCAGAACAAGAAACCTTTGTAATACCCAGACCCGCAAAATATGGCGGACCAGAAACCTTTGAAAGCTTCCAAACCCTAGCAAACGTATATTCAGAAGGCAAGATTCACCCGTTAGACCTAAAGAACGGTGTTTCCGACGCAATTATTGAGATTCTACGACCTGTTCGTGAACACTTCCAGAAACATCCAGAAACCTTGGAAAAGATGATGAAAATCGAGATAACTAGGTAGAAAAGTTGTCTGCGAAAGATCAGAAACGGCTAGAAAAACTTGTTAAACTATTAGAACGGCTAAAACAGCAAGCCGAAAAAGGCACCCCAATTGTTGTGGAAGGCAAAAACGACGTCAAAGCGCTAAATAAGCTTGGCATTACTGGGGATATGATTTCTGCTAAAACTGCGGGGAAATCGTTTCTTGATGTTGTTTCTGAAATAGAAAACCGTGAACTACCCGAAGTTATTTTGTTACTGGATTTTGACCGCCGAGGACAAGAGTACACCAAACGTCTAATTAAAAGCCTGGAATGTACAAAAATTTCATCTAATCTTCTTTTTTGGCGTACACTTTTTGGTCTAATCGCTAAAGATGTTAAAGATATTGAGGGTTTAGCAAATTTTTTTGAGCGTCTGAATAATAAATGCTTAAGTCGTAAAGTATAATAGACACATGAGCCTTAAAAACACTTGTTCTCAGTTTTCACGGGGACACCATTATGATGATTGAGGTGACTAGAAACGAAATCAGCACAAACTGTTACGATAAAGTATGTTATACGCGCCCGGTTCGATGTGGAGGGGGTAGTTGAAAAACCGGACGTGATAGGAGCTCTTTTTGGGCAAACAGAGGGGTTGTTTGCACCCGAACTGGATCTCCGAGAACTACAAAAATCTGGACGAATTGGAAGAATAGAAATTAATTTAGACTCAAAGCAAGACAAAACCACAGGTAACATTAACATACCTACAAGTCTTGACAGGGTCTCCACAGCCATTATTGCAGCTAGTATTGAAAGCATAAACAGGATAGGTCCTTGTAAAGCCAAAGTCTTTCTAAGCAAAATTGAAGACATACGCGACGCAAGACGCCGACTCATTATCGACAGAGCCAAAGAAGTTCTTCGGAAATGGACTGTTGAAACAATGCCTGGTACCGACGAAATTTTCAGAGAAGTTTCTGAAATGTTGCGGCTGGCACGAGTCGAAAAATATGGACCCGAAGGACTTACAGCGGGACCAGAACTTAGCAGTGCAAAGAAAATCATTGTTGTAGAAGGACGAGCCGACGTAGTAAGCTTGCTTCGTGCAGGAATACAAAACACTATCGCTGTTGAAGGAGCAAAAATTCCACAATCAATAATCAAAATCTGCAAAGAACGTGAAGCAACCGCCTTTTTGGATGGAGACCGCGGAGGCGACCTTATCCTCAAAGAACTTTTGCAAGTGACTACCATAAAATATGTTGCACGTGCACCGCGAGGCAAAGAAGTCGAAGACCTAACATTCAAAGAAATCGAAAAGGCTCTGAAAGACAAAGTTCCAGTTGAACAAGAAAAAGAAAAAGTCAAAGAAAAGCCCAAACCAGTCAAGAAAGAACGCCGAAAGAAACTTGTTCCAAAACAATTTGTTGACCTTTCAACGGAGCTAACTGGCACTTTGGAAGCTGTGCTTTTGGATAAAGAAATGAAGCAAGTTGACCGTATGCCTGTTAGGGAGCTTGCGGAAAAGCTTCAAAAGGTTAAGGATGTTGACACTGTCGTTTTTGATGGTGTTATCACTCAGCGACTTGTTGATATTGCTTCTGCGCAGAATATCAATTATCTTGTTGCGGCACGGGTTTCAAAGGCTATGAAGCAGCCTCTTAAGTTGAAATTGATAACTTTTGACGAAATTCAGTCCCAACCTTAAGGTTGGTAACTAGCTGGAGACTTTTGTCTCCTTTTTCTTTTTGTTTCTTGTTTTGTTTGTTATACTTTGTGTGGAATTGTATTTACGATTCGTTATCTGGGTATTTTGTCTCACAAAAAGGTCATGTTCAATGTATATCTATTAAAAATTGGTGGAGAATACTTCTAAAACTCTCCATTATCGAGTTCCACAAGTATTATAAACATTCAATAACAAAACAACGAACTTATGTGAATCTAGAAACACCTGGATTTCACCAAAATGGTTTATTGAGGAAATAAAATGAGAAAAGCAAGACACATTTCTCCCCTGATTACGACCTTGGTTTTGTTAACTTTGGTTGTAAGCATTAATTTGTCGTCTATTGCGTTTGTTAGTGCAGAATCGTTGGTTACCCCCGAAACTGGGTACGGCGATGTAATGCAATACCCGAATTTGGACCCGATTGGAACTAATCCAGAGCGAACAAGCTACAACGCGGGACCTGCCCCGGACACGCCAGAACTGTTGTGGCAGTCAGATGTAACCGCACCCGAAATTGGTTCAGTTAGCAGCGGATTGGGTGCTGCCTATTTGGTTGCTGATGGTAAGATATTTTGTCGTGAATCTGGTTTTGGTGCAAACAGCATTTATGCACTGGACGCTATGACTGGTAAACTGGTTTGGGCAACTGATTTGCCTGAAGGCGTAACTTTGAGCGGATTTTTTGGAGGCGACTCAGTATACCGAATTGACGACTCACATGTTGTAACTGAAGCGTCTACGGGGCTTGCGTGTTTTAACTCCGAAACTGGTATGCTTCTGTGGATTGACCCCGAAATTACTTCTGGGGGGTCGTTTGCTTACTTCCCGTTCATAGTAGTACCTGAACTGAACATGTTCTATCGCCAAAACACTCCTGCAGGTGCATACACAATCGATTTGGTCGGTTATGACACATCCAACGCCGATGTAGGTTTTACTGAAGCTTGGCGGTACACCAAAGTTTCTTCGGGTTCTTCTCCACTGTGTTATGGTGACGGAAGAATCTACGAAAGCTCAACAGGAGACATGGCAGTTTATGCCATAGATGCCCTACAGGGAACGTTGCTTTGGGAAACACAAGCCAAAAACAGTTTAGGGTACGCTGCCTCGTTTTCTGACGGAAAACTGTATGTGGCTTCTGAATCGCAGTCTTTGACAGTTTATGATGCAGAAAACGGAGACGTATTACAGGAATGGACCGCCGCAGACCGACCATTTATGTCATACACTGGCGCGGTTGCATATGGCAGAGTATACCGACACGTATTGGCAGTTCCGGAAAGCTATTTTGCTTGCTGGGACGCACAAACCCTTGAATTGCTCTGGACTGCACCAACATCCTATTACATTGGGTACTTCCAGTCTGTGGTTGCTGATGGCAAGGTGTATGTTGCAGAAAGCGAAGGCTCAGACCTAGTGCCAGAAAGTTTTGCGTGTTACGATGCCTTTACGGGCGAAAAACTGTGGGACATACCAAAATATATTGCCAACCCGGCAGTTGCATACGGTAACCTATACCTGACCGTGGACGGCGTAATCTCATGTTACAGTAACGTCAATCAGCCAGATGGTCAACAAGCGAAGTCGTGGTCTAACTGGCTTGGAAACACTGAACAGCCCGGAGTTGTTGTCGGAGAATCTGCGCCCAAAAGCATCTCTTATCCACGTTGGACATATGAAACAGGTGGTGCAATAACTGGCGGCATAGCCGTAGCTGATGGTAAAGTCTACGCTGGTTCACGAGACAAAAACGTTTACTGTATCGACGCCTACGACGGCAGCTACATCTGGAGTTATGAAATCGGCTTCAAGATGCATTCTAGTCCCGCAGTTGTCAACGGAAGGGTGTTTATTGGTCCCGACGACGGCAACATATACTGTCTAGATGCAGACGATGGAACCCTGATATGGGAAACTCCTGCAGGTGGTTTTATACCTTATACTAGCGGATTGGCGTATCAGGCGCGTTCTTCGCCAGTTATTGTTGAAGGTAAACTTTACGTTGGTTCAATAGATGGTAACATGTATTGCCTTGACACCGCCGACGGTGACATACTTTGGCACTATCAAACTGGTGGTCCGCTTATTGTTTCGCCTACTGTATCTCATGGAGTAGTTTACTTTGGAGCAGACGGAGAACTAAAAGCTCTCTCAGCAAACACTGGAAACGTGCTCTGGACTGCACCATACGATATTGGTAGTAGAAGTCCTCTGGTTGTTGGTGACACAGTTTATGTTACAATACAGGTTAGTTTAGGGTTCTTTGAAACATACCATTACCTCGTAGCCCTTGACGGTTCAGCTCATGGTGCACAACTTTGGAACGCATCCATTAGTGACCAGATTATGGGGCACGGAAACACCGCATACGCAATGACCTACTACGACGGCGTTATTTACACTCCAGCAGGAGCCCAAGTAGCAGCATACAACGCAGCGAATGGTGAAAACATCTGGTCAAAGTTCCTTGGATTCTTGATTTACCCTGCAGTAACTGTGTCTGTTGACCCAACTGGAACAAACGTTTACGTTGGCTCAGACTCCTATTCTATAACCTGTATCGACGCAAGAACTGGAGAATCGATTTCATGGTACACAACAGGTGGACAAGTTGAATGTGTTCCCGCCGTATACGATGGCAGACTGTATGTTGGTTCTGCTGACCACAAAATATACTGTTTCTACGATGAACCAGTAGCGCAAATGGCGATGACCGTATCTGTAGACAAAACTGATGTTGAATTAGGTGACGACGTAACAGTTACCGCAAGGATTATCCCCGGGCTTCCGAATGTTCCCCTTAAAGTTACTTTCACTCATCCAGACGGCACGGAAACAGACCTAGATTTGACTGCGGACAACATGGGGTATGCAACTACTACTTACGGTCCAAAAGCTGAAGGAAACTGGACTGTAATCGCTTGGTATGAAGGTGCACAATATACTGGTATTAAATACAGTAATGCGTTCAGTGAGCAAATAACACTAGAAATTATCGATACTACACCACCAGAAATTGATAACAGCGTCCCAATAGAATACATCTACGCAGCCGTTGGTATCATTGCTACGATAATAATCATAATTGTGGCATATATGTTCCTGAAGAAGCGCAAGTAATCTGCTTCTTTTTCCCTTTTTCTTTTTTGCACTATTTGTTAACTAAACCACATTATGTTTAAGATTTAGTTTCCAATACGCTTTTAACGGCTTTAGCAAGCAGATATTACACTACAATACCGTGAAAGGAACTACCGTTTTTGAAAATTTTTCGAATAGACCTCAAAAAAGGCGCGGCAAAAGTAATGCCAGAAAGCCTAGATGACCTGTGGCACCTATACAACATAATCTTAAAACGAGACGAGGTCTACGCCCGCACAACACGGCAAACAAAAACGGATGAACAGTATGCCCGCTCATCAAAAGCAAAACGTGTTCCGGTCAATCTTGGTATAACTGTTGAAAAAATGTATTGGGACAGAACACTCAACCGCCTACGAATAAACGGTATTGTATGTGACGCCCCCGAAAAACTTAGCATCAAAGGTTCCAGACACACCATAAACGTAGCTGTCAACAAACCATTGACTATTGTGAAAAAGCAGTGGCTAAAACTGCATCTTGACCGACTCAAAAAAGCAAGCCAGATTACGGCTGCGCCTCTCACGATTATTTCAATAGACGACGAGGAATACTGTGTAGCAGTTTTGCGGCAGTATGGTCTCGAGGTCAAAGCGGGGTCTCGAACAAAACTTCCAGGAAAACGAGAATCAGAAAAAAGAAGCAAAGTCAAGCAGCAATTCTTCAGCGACGCACTAAAAGCTGTTCGTGAAACTTGGGCTCCTATTCATAGTGCAATAGTTATTCTTGGACCTGGATACATCAAAGACGATTTTGCAGAGTACATAAAAAACGACGCAAAAGACCTTGCTGCCTCTGTTGTGGGTGTGAAAGGGACCAACAGCGCAGGTTTGTCTGGTATACAAGAATCTTTGCGGTCAGGCATTTTAACCAACGTGTTGGAGCATATGCGGGTTGCTGATGAAATGAATGCGATGGAAGAGTTTTTGGCTAGAATTGGAAAGGGCAAAAACGATGCAACCTATGGTTTTGACGATGTAACTCGGGCAACAAATTATGGTGCAGTTGAAAAACTGTTAGTTGCCGACAAAACCCTGCGAGAAACAACTGATGAAAAAAGAACCGAACTGGAAACACTAATGAAAAACGTGGAAGACGCCAGAGGAGAAATCATAGTAATCAGCACCGAACACGAAGCAGGAACCAACCTTCTTTCTTTAGGAGGCATTGCGGCGCTTCTCCGTTTTCCTATTCCTCAAACTGACTGATTATTTTTTGATGATGTGATTAAACTCAGGTTATGCAGTTATTCTTGTATCTGTTAGTTTTTAATCAATTTTTAGTATTCATAAATTATATATGATTTTTTGAATGATAAAAAATTAACAATTGATGTTGAATAACATCTGTGACGAAAAAAGGGTGGTTAAAATTATGATGCACCAAGATTACTTCGGGTTAAATAGTTTCCAAAAACACGGACAGTTGCCTCTGTCACAACATATTTTTTCAGTTATTATGACATTCTTGAGTTTAACTCTCTTATTATCCACCTGCTGTTCTATTACCTGTTTGGGCGCTGCAGTTAACCCCGATGTTCCTGAATGGCACGTTGGCGACTGGTGGAAATTTAATGTTGAAGTTTCAGGTGACGCCAGCCTTGTTGGAATATATACATTTACGATTGTGGACGACAACGTTGATGTTTCTCAAAATGGGCAGACGTTCAATTGCTACAAACTCGATATTTCAGGTAGTGGAACAATCTATGGGAACGTCTATGGACTGGGACTTAGTGGAAGCTGGTCATCAGAGGAGTATCAATATTACACGAAATCAGACCTGAGTTTGGTTTCTGTTCATTCAACTTATGATGAAACAGTAACGGTCACTGACGGCTCAGAAATTAGCACGGTTTCATTAGTTGCAGATGAAACAGTCGTATCCCGACTTATTACGGACATAAAATACAATCCTCCATTTGAAGTAAACAAAGGTTTTCCATTAACTGTTGGAAAAAGCTGGTCCGCAGCCACTACTGAAACCAAAGAAACACAAACAACAATTAGCGGAACCACCGAGTCTGCAACAGAAACTGATTCATACACAAAGACGTTCTTGGTTCTAGGAAAAGAGTCAACCACCGTATCTGCAGGCGAATTTGAGACATACGTCATAAAAAGAACTGACCCAGACGGAGCCTACGCAGAAACATGGCATTCGCCACAGGTTGGTTTTGACATAAAACAGATTGAATATGATTCAACTGGAACATCCTATTTCACTGTTGAATTGCTAGATTATGAACACCTTAACAGCCAACCAACTGTAGTAGATGACACACAATCTCTTACAACAGAGATGGTTCTAATACTAGCCAGTTTTTCGATAGTAATAGCAGTCTTCGCAGTTGTTGTTATTTATCTGTTGAAACATAAAAAAATTGAAAGCTAATTCCACACTAACCGTACACTCTTGTGGGTAATCTAAGAAAAAAATTTTGCACGCCTACGAACCGCAGGGTTTTTGTCAACAAGTTTTTTCAAAGCCTGCTCAAAAGTCTCGTCAGACTCTAACTCTTTTTCGATATAAACCCCTGTTCTTCCCACCTTGTCACGGCGGACAAGCGCTCTGACGCGGTCTAACACAGTGTTAAGAGAAACATCCAGTATGTTAGAGACTTCTTCTTCTCTTCCGACAACTGAACTTTCTATGTGCCCATCAGTTGTTGGCTCAATAAGCATAAGCCGTTTGTCAACTCCGGATGCTCTTTTTTGGTCTTTAAGAAACTGGGCTGTTGCTTCGCCACCAAATTTGTAAAACTCTTTCTCAGTAAGACGCATCTTTACCAACGGAAACGATATGCTGGTTTGTTGGTCTAACTCGATTTGCCCCTTCAACGCATAAAGCGGAGTAGCCTGAACAATTTTTCTTTGATACGACCTAAAACCCGACCGTTCAAGATAAGTCTCGATAATAAATGACGACGGAGGAGTTGGCAAAAAAATGTCGATGTCACTTGTTTTAGAAACGTCACCGCGGACTATGCTCCCGTGAACTATACTCTGCAAATGAGCACTGTTTAGTATCTCCATTAGTTCGACTGTTTTCTGTCTAAGTTCGTTTAAGATTGCCCAACGGTTTTGGTCATAAAAAACTTCTACCCGTTCGGCGCGTTTAACTGGCTTTTTAGCCATCCTACTTCACCGAACCAAGAGACTCTTTGAGCCAATCCAAATAATCTGACGAGCCGTCTACCACAGGGATTGCCAAAACCTCTGGAACATCATAACTATGTAGCTCTTTCACTCTTTTTGAGAGCTTTTCAAACAGTGACTGCTTTGATTTCATTAACACAAGAGCCTCATTTTCTTGGTCGATTTTATTTTGCCACCAAAAAAGGGATGTAACAGAATCAAAGACGTTAGCGCAGGCAATCAACTTCTCTTCTAACAGTGTGCGAACAATACTAACCGCTTCTTGTTTGTTGCTGGCGGTCATTAACACAATCACATAGGACATAGTTAACCAAAAGAAGACTACAACAAAGTGATATTTTAATTAACTCAAACCAACAAAACTCTTCTGCAATAAACACAGGTTTTCTGGTTCAACAATCATATTTGAAGACTAATAACAGAAGTATGTTGAAAACTACCTTTTTTCAGAAAAACATAGAAACAACACA
>JAOZIC010000218.1:6845-11733 GCA_026014605.1 Candidatus Bathyarchaeota archaeon | reverse complement strand
GTTTTGCTTGCTGACCACACTTATTTTAGGGAAAACAATCTTGAGGACAAAATTAACCAGTTGGCTGCGAACTGTTGTGTTGTTGACACAAGAAATTTTGTTGACGAAACAAAACTGAAGGATTCAATAGTTTACAGGTGTTTGGGAAAACCGGTCAAGTCTTGATGTTAAGAACGTTGGTTTTCCAGCTTTTCTTTTTTTCTTGTTTGATGTTTGCGAATATATTTATGGTCAATCATATCTAAATCGTTTGAACAAACGGTTGTGGTGTAATGGCGGGGATTTGGGTCAGATTTGGTGAACCAGAATGTTTAGGAGAATCCGCGGTTGCGCCTGTTTTTGTTCAGGCACTTGCCAAGATGATAAGTTATGAGTAACAAAAGTTCAGACTTTGCAGTTGTTATGCCGATTCATAACGAATCTGAGTTGTTAAAACTGAGTTTGCCATCGGTTTATCGGCTTGACCCCGCAGAGACGATTCTGATTTTTGACAACTGCACCGACGACTCACAAGAGGTAGCCGTGGAAATTGCAAAGAAGATGAATTTTTTTGAAAAAACGGTTTTCAAGCCAGTCAGCGCCGAGGAGGGTGCGGAGTTTTCGTTTAGGCCAACGTTTCTGCGAAGAATGGGTTACTTGATGGCAAAGTCAAAAAAAATACTGAAGACAGACGCAGACCTAGTGTTAGACCCAAAAATCAAGGATTACATTCCTTTGCTTGGAAAAAACAATGTTGGGATTATTACATTTGAGTATCTTGATTACCCGATTTCGTACAGGCATATGCTTAAGCGGCTTTTAGAAAAACTGCGGTTTCCTTTGCCTCAAAGCGAGAGCTGGCTAGGCGGCAATATTCTGTTTAGTTTAGAAGACTGGAAAGACGCGTTTTCGAAACGGCAAAAAGACCAAAACAAGAAAATTGATTTAGCGAACGTGAAACGTGGAGAAGACACCCTGTTTCACAAGTTGTTGATTTCAGAAAAGGGGCGAAAAAGTGTTATTGTTTTGACCAAAACGTTGCATCTAAGACCTGTGGAATCTTCGAAACGTCACTATGTTCGTGGTCAGATTTCTTGGAATGTTGCTAACAGGTCGTTTGTTTTGATTTTGGTGCAAGCCGTGATTTTTAACCGTTTTAACATGATAAAAGGTTACTTAGATGCAAAAAAAGGAGTCGACAGAACACACCTAATGAAGAAGTAGCTGTTTCACAAGCAGCCGACGTGGTTAGGCTTCGTCAATTGCTTTCTTGGTTTTTTTAACACCTTTCTTGCCTATTTTGACGCCTTCTTTGCCTACCTTTTTTCCAGCTTTCAAGCCTTTTTTGCCTGCGTCTTTGCCGACGTCTACGCCTTTTTCTCCTACTTTTTTGCCTGCTGCTACTGTTTTTTTGGTTGCGTCTTCAGTTTTTTTCTTCAATTTTTTGAACAAAAAAATCACCTCTAAAAATAATACTGCAGGTTATAACCATAAAAGAGTTTGTTCCAACACACCAGCAGATGAAACAGTTTATTAGCCCAGCAACGCAAACAAATCTAGCGGACTCTAACTGAGAGAGGTCGCCTCTTTGAAAATTTATAGTAAAACAGAGTTCTGGGTAACACTAATTCTGTTGACGCTTACCGTCGCCATTTCAGCGGTTGCATACAACAGATGGTACAGCTTATCCGTTTTTGTTGGTCCGTACCTTTTCATCCATTGGATTGGTTTAATCGGCACAGTTTTCATCACAGTTTTCACGCCCATTTATTATATTCTAAACCGTAAAAGACCAAAAAGCCGTAGAACTCTGCTAAAACTTCATGTTTATGGAAATCTTGTCTCGTATCTGTTAGTTAGCGTTCACTTTGCCCAGCACCTTGGCAGGTTATCGTCGTTTGTTTCAAACCTAGGCGAGGGAACTGTTTTGTTTGTAGTTTTAACCACAATAACAGCAACCGGAATAATGGAAAGATTCCAGATAGCAAAAAGCCAACAAAAAACAGTAAAACTAGTTCACCACTACGCCGTTATCGTCTTCTATGCGGTAGTTTTGCTTCACACATTACAAGGATTCAACATAATATAGTTAAGCCAAACAGAAATAATTGTCAATATAATTTTCGAATCAAGTAAAATGTTATTTAGTTGCTAGTTCAGTATGAGTTTGTGGTTGCTGTGACCGATGTTTATGTTGATGCTTCGGCGATAGTTGACGAAGATGTCTGTATAGGAGACGGCACCAAGGTTTGGCATTTTGTTCATATTATGTCTGGTGCAAGAATTGGCAAAGACTGCATGATTGGGGACTATGTTCATGTTGGTAGAGACGTTAAAATCGGTAACAGCGTGAAACTGGAAAACCGCGCAACGGTTTATACTGGAGTTACAATTGAAGACCAAGTTTTTGTTGGACCTCATGTGACTTTCACTAACGATTTTTATCCAAGAAGCTTCAACAAGGACTGGAAAATTTCTAAAACACTTGTAAAAAAGGGCAGTTCTATAGGAGCAAGGTCAGTAGTTGTCTGCGGCGTAACAATAGGAGAATACGCCATGGTAGGCGCAGGCAGTGTAGTCACATGTGATGTGCCAGCGTATGCGTTAGTTTTTGGAAACCCCGCAAGAATCAGGGGTTTTGTTTGCCGATGCGGCAAAAAACTTGACCTCAAAGAGAAGAAACAAGACATTGTTTTGATGAACTGCGCTGAGTGTAAAGAAACATACAAGATACCAACACAAGATTACGAAAAAACAGAGGAAGTCTAAAACGTGAACCGAAAGATTCCCATAGCAAAACCATATTTTGGCGAGGAAGAGCAACAAGCAGTTAGAGAGGTTTTAGAGTCAGGTTATTTGGCGTCTGGTCCAAAAACAAAACAGTTTGAACAAGAGTATGCCAAGTTTATTGGCGCAAAACAAGCTGTTTTGGTAACCAACGGAACAGTAGCGTTAGACGTGGCACTTAAATCATTAAAAATTGGCTCCGGCGACGAGGTTATCACGTCTGCTTTTTCGTTCATTGCTTCAGGCAACTGTGTACTGTTTCAAAACGCAAAACCAGTCTTTGCGGATATAGACCCGAAAACATTCAATATCGATGCCTCGGATGTAGCAGAAAAAATTAGTTCCAAAACCAAGGCGATAATACCGATTCACATGTTTGGTCAACCAGCAGACATGGATGCAATCAAACAGGTTGCTCAAGACAAAAAAGTTGCAGTTGTAGAGGACGCTGCCCAAGCACATGGAGCAGAATACAAAAACCAAAAAACAGGAAGCATCGGCGATTTAGGATGCTTTAGTTTCTATGCAACAAAAAACATGACCGCAGGCGAGGGGGGAATGGTTACCACAAGCAACCAAAACTTGGCAGACCGAGCAAGGTTACTGATAAACCATGGACAAGACCAAAAGTACCACCACGCGATTTTGGGTTACAACTTTCGGTCAACAGAAATGTGTGCCGCAATCGGTTTGGTTCAACTCAAAAAACTAGACCAGTTCAACGAAAAACGCATAGCCAACGCCAAACGTTTGAGCCAAGAAATCAACAAAATATCGGGTTTAACTGTGCCTTACGTGGACAAGAATGCAAAACACGTTTTTCACCAGTATGTAATCAAAGTGGAAGACAACTACCCGCTAAGTAGGGACAAACTTATGGAACGTTTAGCCCAAAAAGGAGTTGGCGTTGCGGTTCATTATCCGATACCCATCTATAAACAGCAGTTGTACAAACAGTTAGGATACAAAGACAACCAGTGCCCAAACACAGAAAAGGTGTGTAAACAGGTTTTGAGTCTACCAGTTCATCCACTAGTTTCTAACGAAGACATCAAATACATAATAGATGCCCTGAAAGAAGTCTCAAAATAACTAAAGCTCAAAAACTACAGTTTTGTACTGTGTTCTTCGAGTTCAATTTCCCGAATTTTCTGGAAGAACTTACTTGTGGGCGCATCAAGCCTTATTTTTTGGTGAGTTTTATCCACTTTAACAAAATCGTATTTTTCCAAAAATTTTGTGACCGTTTCTACTTTACGGTCATTTAGCTGGGTTAATTTACCAATATCTTTGATATAGTACCATTTCCCGTTTTCCAGTAATTTGAGAATCGCTTCTGTCGGCATGATAACGCGTCCCACACGTTTTGTTGGAGTAAAGATTTTGACATTTAAATGCGTTCTGAAGGTTGCTTACAGAAAAAAAGTATAGAAAAATGAAAGGAAAATACCAGAATTAAACTACAACTGTTTAAATCTTGTAGACGCACCAACACTAACTTTGGGTTTCTTCATCTTCGTGTTCACTGTAGTAGCTCAACCCAGCGGTTACACCACTGGAAACTGCAAACCAGATAATCATGGCGGTTATGTCACCTTCGGTAACGATATACGACAAAGCAGCAGAAACACCATGAAAAACAGCCAAAATCGCCGCAAGTTTCGGTTTAAACTCTAGTCCCACACATTTTACCTCCTTACTGTTTGTTTTCCCACAACTCAAAACCAGCTTTAACCAAGTTTTTGCGCACCTCCTCAGGACGAACATACACCGTTTCAGAGGATGCACTTACCTCAGCAAGCCGAATCAAGTCCTCAAGTTTGACCTCAGGTTTTTCTGTCCCCCAGTTTAGTCTGCAATCCGCTTTTTTGGGGTCAAAACCAGCTTGCCTAATCACCGCAGCAAAGATTTCGCGCTCAACAATCCGTTTAATAAACCGTTGCAACGCCAAAACTTTGCGTTCAGCAATCTCCAAAGCAGCTCTGGCAGAAGCTTCCGTGAACCCAGGCGTAGTAAACAGTTTAGGCAACGGAGTTTGCCCACCCAAATAGACCTGATTCAAGATGTGGTCGATATATGGTTCGTACCGTGCCTGCGGGTCGACTGTTACTGTTTTGATGTC
>JAOZIC010000218.1:2042-6745 GCA_026014605.1 Candidatus Bathyarchaeota archaeon | reverse complement strand
ATTTTTCGAAAATTTCTGGCATTATTTTTTCTATGCGGGCTTTCATTTCCAAGAAACTGATTCGGGTTTCGCCACTAAAACTTAGTTCACTTAACAAAACCTGCAACACACCTGTTCCATATGCTGAAAAATTGGTTGGGTTCCAGCAGAAATGTACAATCTTCTCGGGTGAAAAACTGGTTTTCACATCGCCGTAACTGTAGTTGTACCCAGTGACTGCGCCGTACTGGTTTCGTTTTATTGCGGTTGGGTTATCAAAACCAGTTAGAGGCAAAATCTTGAGGTTCTGCAGGTTGTCTGGTTCGGTTTTTAGCCAAAAACTGTTGCCTGATGCCACAATTTCTCTGGCAGCGATTTGCAACAACTGGTCAAGGTTAACGGTTTCGTTGAATTCGTCTACTGCCTGTTTGGTTTGTTCCGCTTTGGCGTATTGCTCATTAACGGTTGTGTAGAACCCTGCGCCGACTGCTTGGTCTGCCAAAAAGTCCACAAACGCTTTGCAGCTTGGGTCGCGGGTGTAGGCGGTTATTATGTCGTTGAAGGTTACGGTTCGGGTTTCGCCGTAGATTTGTCTCCACGCGGGTAGCAGGGCGCCTGTGTTTGGTTGGATTTTTTCGTATAGTTGTTTGATTTTTTTTACGACTGCACTCAAAGTGGTTACGTCCAAAAGTTTTGTTTACGGTTTTTTGGTCTTAAGTTGGAATGCGCCTTTGTGACTAGGGCTGTTTTGGTGCTAACGTTGGTTTATTTGGGTCTTTGAAAAGGGCGATCAGGTCTTTTCCTTTCTGGGTCAGGCGGTAATATTTTGGTGGCAGAAACTTTGCTTCTTCGATGTGGTCGATTTCTATTAGTTCTGCTTTGAGGCAGTAACGAAGGTAACGGTAGATTTTCTTGGTGTCAAAACGCAGGTCGCTGTGGTAGAGTTGGTAAACGTTTTTTGGCGTTCTTTTGAACATGTTCAAGAATTTTATTGTCTCGTGCAGGTCACAAAACTTTGAGCCTTTTTTTGGTCCACGCCGCAATATGATTCACCGTCTTAATACAGACGGTTTTGCGCACTATCTGGTTTTTTTACACGTTTAGTCCTTGTTTTGGCTCGGTAAAACAGTTATTCAGCAAGAAACGCCCTATAGGGAAACTGTTTATTCAGGTAGATATATGAAACAGGTAGGCAAGTTGTTGTATAAAACGGTGCAGAACTAGGCTGTTTTGCATCTATTTTGATGGTTCTAAAACAGCGTTTTTCTTTAGGAAGAACTGTTTTCGGGGGGTTGTTTCTTGTTGTTTGGGTGCCTTTCCGTGCAGACCATGCCTGAGCACTCGTATTTGGTTTCTACTTCAAGGGTTGAGTGTTCAATGTGATGTTTTTGCATCAATATTTTTTTGATTAACTGCATTGTTGGTTCTGGTTTTTTGATGGTCTCGTCGTCCATTACTATGTGTGCCGTGAAAACGTCTGTTTCGCCTTCCAGTGACCAGATGTGAATGTCATGCAGTTCGATTACGCCTTCTATTGCGGTGATGTCTGCTTTGACTGCTTCAAGGTTGATGTGTTTTGGAACGCCCTGCAGTAGTATGTTGATTGCTTCTTTGAGGCTTTTTGTCACATTATAGAGAATGAACGCGGTTAAGCCGATGGTCATTATTGGGTCAAGCAGGTAAAATTGCCAGTAGTAGATGATTACTCCGCCGACAAGGATTCCCGCCCAACCTAGTACATCTTCGAGCAGGTGCCACGAGAGAACTTTTTCGTTTAGGCTCTCGCCTTTTTTTAGCAGTAAAAAGCCTGCGCCATTGAATACTATGCCGATTACTGCTATGCCGACCATTCCGGTTGCGTTTACGGTTTCGGGGTTTAGCAGTCTGGGTATTGCTTGGAGTATGATTACAACCGAGCCGCCAATCAGTATAGATGCAGAAAAGAGTGCAGAAAACAAAGAAAGCCGTTGGTAACCAAAGGTTCGGTTTTCGTCTGGTGACCGTTTTGCTTCGCGTTCAAAAATCCACGAGGCAAGTAATGCTACGCTGTCTCCGAAGTCGTGCAGTGCGTCTGAGAGGATTGCTAGGCTGTTTGTCCATAAGCCGCCGACTATTTCCAAGACTGTGAAGGCGAGGTTCAAAAATGCGGCAAACCCAACCCGTTTTTCACGTTCAGGCATAATCAATAGTAGGTTTGGTACGTGATAAAAAAGTATCCAAAGCTGTATTCAAAGAATCGGTATTAGTGTGTGTTTTAGTTGTTTGAATTCAGGATGGATAAGCCATCCATATGTTTAAATATTACGAAAAAATAGTATGTGCAAGAGGTTATCAACTTGGCAAAGTGCCCGTATTGTAAAACTGAAGTATCAACGCCCAGAAAAACATGGAAGATGTGTGGAAGACCAAACAAGAATGGAGAAAGAACTGAACTGACTATTGGACTCTTTGATCATTGCAACAAATCATTCAGAGCTGTGCTGGCAAAAAGAAAAGTATGAAACAACCTGCGTTTAGTGTGGTGGGTGAAAATGGTTTTCAAAGCTAAAGGAAGATTATTCAAAAGAAAAGATGACAAATATCTAATCTATGTGCCCGTGGATTTAGCCGAAGACAGCATGTTTCCGTTCCAAACTGACTCGGCAGTTCCAGTAAAAATTAGTTTTTCTGTGGGTGATAATAAACTCAAAGTGGAAAAATGGAACAACGAGTAACAACTTAGAATCCATCTGCCACAAAATTTTTGGTTACAGGGCAGGTTCTAGAAGTTAAATCGTTGTTAACGAAGCTTTGATTTGTTTTTCTGTTTTTTCGCACAGTATAAATCTGACTGTGGCATACTATATTGTAGAGGGGGCGACTGTTTTGGATGATGCCCATATTAGAGCAATGGTTTTGTATGTAGTGAAATACTTCAACGAAAACTGTCCAGAAAACCTGGAAACCATGATTCATTTGATTGGTCACGATGAAGGTTACCGCAAAAAGGTTTCTGAAATAACTGAAGCAATCATTGACCACCACGACGAACTGTTTATGGCGTGCAGTAGTGGTAAAAATATTGAAGATGTTACTCCAAAATACGCAAAACAGTGTGAAGAAATCAGAATAAAGATGCGAAAGCTTGTTGACGAGTATATTGCCGAGTGCTCGGAACCAAACTAGTTTTGTTGCCTAACTGTTTTTTGGGTTTTCTTCTTTTCCGTGGTTTCTTATAAAAAGTAAAAGTGACCCCAAAAACAGCGCAGCTGATATGGGTATTGTCTGTGATGGAAGATACTCGATCATGAAGCCTCCTGCGACAGGTGTTATGATTTGGGCGATGCTTGTTAGGGAGTTGTTTACTCCCAGTATGGTTGCTGTGTCTTTTTGTGTTACACAGTTAGTCAGTTTACTTATCAAGATTGGTCGGGTGACACCTGTTCCATACGCCAAAAAGACCAGAGGAACAAAAACTATCAGGTAGTCTGCGGACAGCGCTAGAAGTATCATGGAAACTGTCATGGCAAGTATTCCGGTTCGCAGTATGCTGTCTTCGCCCATCGCCCGCAGGATACGAGCCATGAATACTGTTTGTATAACAACACGCAGTATGCCTATCCAAGCAAGGTAAAATCCGACTTGGTCGGCGGTTGCGTTGAGTTGTGTTTCCGCTAACAGGCTGAAGTTAGAGATGAATATCTGGAATCCGATGTTGTAAACAAAAAACATGACCAAACTGTTTCGTACATTTGGTGTTTTGCTAAAACGTACAACATCTTTTACTGGTAAAACTTCGTTGAATCCAAGTTCTAGTTTGTCCGGTTTTTTAGTTACTGTTTCGGTCAGAAAAATAATAACCAAAACAATGGAAACGATGGTTATGGATGCTGCAAAAAACATTGGAACAGAATAATCAATACTGGACAAAACGCCGCCAATAACTGGACCAAAAATTAGTCCTGCACCAAATACTCCGCTGGAGTATCCAAAGACTCGGGTTCGGTGTTGTGGTTCGACTATGTCACTGATGTAGGCTTGGCTGACGGTCATGTTGCTTCCAAGTAGGCCGTCGATTAGTCTTGCGGCAATCAGTAAAACTGGGGTGTTGGCAAAGCCCAGAAGCAAAAATCCTGTGAAGGTGCTTATTTGGCTTAGTATGAACAGGGGTTTTCTACCGAATCGGTCGCTGAGTTTACCTGTTACGGGGCTTGCGAATAGTTGACAGAAACTAAACACACTTGCGATTAACCCTATTTCGACTGGAGTTAATCCAAGCTCTAACCCCAGAAACGGGATTAGTGGAAGCACCATACTAAATCCCAGAACCTCAGTGAACATAATTAGGAAAATGACATAGAGCCGTTTGTCGAATACAAAATTGTCCGATAGCGTGTTGTTTTCGTTGGTGCTCAAAAATTGTTGACTCCATGAACTGGTTTTTTAGTGCATTAGGCCCTCAAGATTTTGGTCCATCTGCTTTAGCAAACGAGTTAACACTGCTTTTTCGTCGTCAGTAAAGCCTTTGGTTACTTCGTCCTGAATTTTTTGCCACGAACGTATCACATCTGGCACCAAGCTCTGACCCTTATCGGTAAGAAGTAATTTGAACTTTCTTGCATCGTTTTCGTCCTGAACCCGAATAATCAAGCCTTCGGATTCCATTTGGTTAACGATGCTAGAAACTGAAGCAGGTTTTATGCCCAATTTGTCTACGAGGTCTTTTTGGGACAAGCCCATATGCT
>JAOZIC010000218.1:0-1942 GCA_026014605.1 Candidatus Bathyarchaeota archaeon | reverse complement strand
GCAGGTTTTATGCCCAATTTGTCTACGAGGTCTTTTTGGGACAAGCCCATATGCTGTGAGATGTGATAGATTGCTAGGTCTTGGGTTGCTCCGCGTTTGTCTTTGCCTAGTACGTTGTGGGCGTAGTATCTGTACTTCATCGCAAGACTGCGCAGCATGTAGCTTATGGTGTTTTCCAAACTGTTTTCCTCAGTTAACCACCCCAGAAATAGTTAGTTAGCTTATTAAATATTTCGATTAGTTAGGCCCCTAACTAAAATTAAGGATTATAACCACACGTTCCAGCTACTTTGACTCCAACCAGTTACGCGACTTGAAAACAGTTTTACCAGCAAACTTGACCCTCAACGCATCAGTTTCTGGACACATCTCAACACAACGGAAACAAAGCATACAACCAGACACAGTAACGTCGCCGCCTTTCATGGTGTAGATTTCCGTTACCTGCGTTGGGCAGACCCGTTTGCAGATTCCGCATTTGGTGCAGTTTAGCTCGTCCTTGTGCAGACGCGTTAAGGCGATTTGTTTGAAGGGCGTAAACGTACTCAGTAACGCGGTTAGTCCGCCCAGAGGACAGATTCTGCACCAGAAACGGCGGTAAATTATGCTCAGAGCGGTTACGAGAATCAGAACTGAAATGTTAATCGACGTAATATAGTGTCCCGCAATGGCAAACGGTCCATATGTTATCTGTGACATGTAATCAAGGCTCATTAACCCCACGGCAGATTCAGCAAGCAAAGAAAGCGGTCGCATGGGGCAGATTAAACAGAATGGTTCGTTGATGTAGCCGACTATTCCTGCTTCTGTTCCTTGTGGTCCTCCGGGGATTGTTCCGGGTATTAGTTCTGTTCCAAATATTGCGTGTGAGCTAAGTACTACGCTGAAAACCAGAAACACAGCTATAATGATGTAGCGCAGTTGTCCAAGTTTTTTGTTTGTTTGTTCACTAAAATCCAGATGTTTTTTGCCAAAGCGGTAACGTATCTTTGTAAGCAGGTCCATGTACAACCCGAACGGGCACAGCCAACCGCAGAAGAATCGTCCTAATACTACGGACATTGCGACAACTAAGCTTACAACGATTACAAGTTTTTCAGGTCCAGATGTTGTATAGAACACGTCGTAGCCGATGCCAGTTTCCCAGAACGGAAAAATGTACGCCTGCAACTGCCAGATTGGACAGGTCACAGTTCTGCCGTGTGGGTAATAGCAAGCCAAAACAGGAACCGACAAACCGTCCGGAAACTGGTTCCCCAACAGCGGTTCACCAACTAACCTGTCTCGCGGTACAGTGCTAAGCGGCAACCATCTGGAGTCGTTAAAGGGACCAACAAGGACACCCATGAAGATTGCTACCACGGCAACGATTTGCACGAAGAGTCTAAGGTTACTGATGTTGTTGGTTTTTGATTTTGTCAGCTTAAGAACCAGAAATATCCCAACCACAGTTGCGGCTGCAAAGGCGACGATTACAATTGTGGAGTAGTTTTCGGTCAACATCTTAGAGATACCTCTTCTTGGTTTCGGTAAATTTTACCCTGATTACCAGTGCCACAACCAAGGTGGAGGCTGCAACAACTGCGGATATGATTGCAACCGAGTGTTGTTCAAAAAAGGGTTTGTTTGAGTTGTCGTCAACATAGTTTGTGTAACTTATGAAAAACAGTGTAACGTTAGCTGTTGCCCCAGTTACAGTCAGCTTTGAGTCACCAGAAATGGACCAACCGTCACCTTCTGGCACATAATCGCGGTCGTCAATGTATACGCTCCATGCGCCGTTTTTGATGTTAACACCAAAATCAAAAGTTTGCTCACCTACCCCTTTGACAAAGTAACGTAACATGAACCCATCGAAATTGAAGACGAATCTGCGGAAGTACCGGAGTGTAACATCGGAGTCCTCAACAAAAACGGTCAGGTTTTGTCCCCCAGACGTTTG
>JAOZIC010000060.1:7651-11783 GCA_026014605.1 Candidatus Bathyarchaeota archaeon | reverse complement strand
AACTTGCCAAGTCCTTTAACATCATCCAAGTGAACCTGCGTGCCGTCTATTCTGTAGATTTCCCTGACCTTCTCCACAACAACCAACGGCGAGAGAACCTTTTTGAGAATCAACTTCAAGTCCTGAGCTTGGTCTACACGTAACAGGAATGCATCATCGCTTTTTGGTCCCGCAATGTTTTCGCGTTCATAGTAAATCAACTCCGCAGAATCGCCGCCGTTTACTTCCCGCAGCTTGAGCCTGCCTTCGGGAACCTTGTAGTACATGTCTGTTTGCTCAAAACTTCCAACATACTCGGCGCCTAACATAGACAACTTTTTCTTCAAAAAAGTGTGGTCGTCAACCTTTGCCTTTAACTCAACCATTTTGTGTTTAAGACTGCTCTGCGCCTGAATCTTCAAAGATGTTCAACTCTGCGCAAAAAGAAGGCGCCTATGCCATTTCTGTTTTTCTATACTTTAATACCTCGAAGCATCAAAAGACTCTTTTTTGCTAGGTTTACCTGCTGTGTTTGCTTCCAGTTTTTCTATGCGCTCTTTAAAGTTGGTTTCCAGCACATGCCGTAACCGCACATAGGTGTCGTTGTCTACTTTTTCTTCAGACAGCATCGCCAAGAGCTTCTTGGACTCTGTGTTGAACGTTTTTTCGTGCTTGAGTCTAGTTCGCATGTTTATAAACTCTGGGCGGGTCATCTTGCCTGAAAGCAGGTTTTTTCTAAGTTTTTTTAGTTCCCGCTCGTATTCATCGTCTTGTTTTCTGGCGTAGTAAACAACTAGGCCTACCAGAAAGAACACTAAGATTCCTAGCGGTAAAACAAAATAGAAAAAACTACTGGTCTCCATAAACCTGAAATCATACGCAATAAATAAACCCTTTATGAATTTTGATTAAATAGTGCTGTTAAGCATATTTTTAGACCTTTTTTCATAACACCCATCTGTTTTTGTCAAATGCCCAAAACATATGTGCCTAAATTATGTTAAACATCCACCAAAACGTGCTAAGTTAAACACCAAACCCGTAGCCTGCTAAGAAAAAACGTTTTCTACATAGAGTAAGGTTAATAGGTGTGCTTTTCTTCTAGCTTTCTGTCCATTTAATATATAGGAGAATCGATGAATTGCCAAAATTTAGGCAGACGCAGGACATAAAAAAGCTAATGTCCAACAAAGAGGACGTACGAGACATCGGAATTATTGCCCACATCGACCACGGCAAAACAACCATGTCTGACTCCCTTCTGGCAGAAGCTGGTCTGTTGTCCCCAAAAATTGCAGGAGCCGCAAGAGCTCTTGACTACTTAGAGGAGGAACAAAAACGTGGAATCACAATCAAAACAGCGAACATATCCCTCCTCCACGAAATCGGAAACAAATCACATGTAGTAAACCTGATTGACACCCCCGGACACGTAGACTTTACCGGAAAAGTAACACGTGCCCTGCGAGCAATCGACGGAGTAGTTGTAGTAGTAGACGCCGTCGAAGAGGTAATGGTTCAAACAGAAACGGTTACTCGTCAAGCCCTAAACGAACGAGTAAAACCCGTACTGTTCATCAACAAAGTCGACCGTCTGATTAAAGAACTCAAACTAAACGCAGAACAGATGCAAACAAAACTTCTGCGAATCATACGCGACTTCAACAACCTCATTTCCATATACGGCGAAAAAGAAATCAAAAACGCATGGAAAGTCGACCCCACAAAAGGAACAGTAGCCTTTGGCTCTGCCTTACACAAGTGGGGATTCACCCTTGAAAGCGCTGAAAAGAAAGGCATCAAATTTAGTGACGTAGTAGACGCCTACAACAACGGTGAAGAAGAAAAACTAGCAGAAATTGTCCCATTGCACACCGCAATTTTGGACATGGCTGTTTTGAATCTTCCAAACCCGATTGAAGCACAGAAGTATCGGGTTCCTAAAGTTTGGAAAGGCGAATTAGATACTGAACTAGGAAAAGCCATGGTAAACTGTGACGAAAACGGTCCAACCGTAATGTGTTTAACGTCAGCAATGATGGACCCACACGCGGGACTGGTTGCCACAGGCCGTATTTTTTCAGGATGCATCAACGAAGGAGACCGAGTCTACCTAGTAGGCGCCAAGAAAGACTACCGAGTTCAGCAGGTATCAATGTATATGGGTGCATACCGTGAAGTCGTCGGAAAAATCGGTGCAGGAAACATCGGCGCCGTGTTGGGTATGGACCTAGCACGAGCAGGAGAAACACTGGTTTCTATTGAACAAAAAGATGCCATGGTTCCATTCGAAAACATCCAATACGTTTCCGAACCAGTTATCACCATCGCTATCGAACCCAAACACCCACGAGAACTCCCACGACTCATCGAACTTATGGACCGACTTGCAATTGACGACCCCAATCTGGTTACAAAAATCAACAAGGAAACAGGTGAATACCTTCTAAGCGGAATGGGTGAGCTTCACCTAGAAATTGCCGTAAAGTTCCTCAAAGAAACTGGTGGCGGACTAGAACTTATTACATCACAGCCGTTGGTAGTCTACCGAGAAACTGCATCCACAGAAGGTGTAGTTGCAATGGCGAAAAGCCCCAACAAACACAGCAGATTCTGGCTGCAGGTGGAGCCTTTGGACCAAAACGTTATCGACTTGATGGAAAAGGGTTCTTTGTTTGAAGCAATGGGCAACAAACGAATTGGAACTACACTGCGTGAAGAAGCAGGATGGTCTGCACAAGAAGCAAGAAACGTTTGGGCTCTTGAAGAGCACCGAAACATTCTGGTAGACCTAACCAAAGGTGTTCAGTATCTACGAGAAGTCAAAGAAACAGTAAACTCTGGTTTCAGGTGGGCAGCACGAAACGGTCCACTTGCCGATGAACCAATCCGAGGAGTCAAAGTAAAACTCCTTGACGCAAAACTACACGAAGACCCAGTACACCGAGGACCAGCACAAATCATGCCCGCAATGAAACGTGCACTGTGGGGTTCATTCCTTACGGCACGACCAACACTAATCGAGCCAATCTACAAAGTCGGTGTTTCAGTTCCACAACAATTCGTCGGTGAAGTAACAGGCTTAATCAGTCGCAAACGAGGACGCGTAATCGCTTCAGAACAAAAAGGGCCTATAACAATGGTCACAGGATACATTCCTGTATCTGAAACTTTTGGTCTCTCAGCAGACATGCGCTCCGTAACTTCGGGTCACGCCTTCTGGCAAACACAGTTTGACCACTGGGAAAAAGTCCCAGAAAGCATCTCCATAGAAGTTATCGCAGGAATACGCAAACGACGCGGTCTGCCCGAAGAAATACCAAAAGCAAACAAGTTCATTGACACCGCATAAACCCAACAAAACCCAAAACGGGCATTTAGCCAAAAACGGGCTAAGTGCCTTGTTTCAACATTTTTATTTTCTTTTTTCGTTTTTTGAAAACTGTGAACTTTTGTCACAACTGGCTATGTACTTTTTTTGTAAAGTATACCTAAAAACCAAATTAAAAATTGGAAAGAAAAAAAAGAGTTGTTTGCCCGTAACAAAACTTGTTTGTTAACGGGTCATTGCTCGTTTGAACACTGGAACTGCGATTGCAGTCATGACGACTCCGAAGGTTATCAGTATTGTTAGTTCTGTTGATATTGCGGGTATGTCTGCGCCTAGAACCATTACTTTTCGTAGCGCGTCGGCAACGTATGTCAATGGAAGGAACTGTGAAATCGTTTGCATAAACCATGGCATTTGTTCTATTGGGAAGAACACGCCGCTCAGGAACATCATCGGGAACATTATTGTGGTCATCAGCATTACGGCGGTTTCTTGGTCTTTGGCAAATGAAGTTAACACTACACCTAAACCAACAAAGCTAAACACGCCCAACAAAAGCAAACCAAACACTAAGATTATGCTTCCTTGAACCGTAACATCAAACAACGTCATCGCCAACACCAAAATCAGAACTCCCTGAAGAATTCCTCGCGCCATCTGAGCTAATGTTTTTCCAAGAATCACTGAAAGCCTGTTGATTGGAGCAACCATCATTCCATCCAAGGTTCCGACTTCTCGTTCCTGAGATATTGCTGCGGGTAGTCCTGTCATGACGCTCATCATAACCGTCATTGCCATGATTCCCGGAGCTACGAACGTGAA
>JAOZIC010000060.1:5176-7551 GCA_026014605.1 Candidatus Bathyarchaeota archaeon | reverse complement strand
TCATGACGCTCATCATAACCGTCATTGCCATGATTCCCGGAGCTACGAACGTGAAATATCCCTCTTCGGATCGCTCAACTTGTATGTCATATGGTTGAACAACCGCCAACGCTTGGCTTAGGTCAATTCCCATCAGTTCTGCAACATTGTGTTGTGCTAATGCTGTTCCCATCTGATCAAAAACTTCGCTTAGAACTGCTTGTATCATTGCCGACATTTGTGGATTAGATTGGTCAGTTACTATGGTTATTGTTCCTTGTTCGCCGTTGAGGATGTTTGACGTGAAGTCGCTTGAGATTATTATTGCGCCTTCGGTGTCTCCGGCTTGAATCATATCTTTAACTTCTTCAAGGCTAGGTGCGTTGCTGAGAGTCATCATTTCTGCTTGGTCATTTATTGTGTTTAGTGTCATGATGAATGTCGAGCTTAGGTCAACGCCGCCAAATCCTGTGTCTTCGTTAACCACTGAAATTGAAACATTGTTCAGAGAAGTTTCAGACGGGTAAATGAAACCAACCATTGCCATCATGAATATGGGCATCAGTATAAGCAAAACTAAGCCCATGCGGTTTCTGAACAACTCCATTGTGTCTTTCCAGGCAATCCTGAAACTGTTTGAAATCATCTTCTTTGCGCCCATTTTCTATCACCTTATCCTCCGTCTTGCACTGTGAGGACCGTGTCGTGGTGTCTGGATTTTGTTGTCTGCCTTATCCCTAATTTTGCGACCGGTAATGTGCAAGAATACGTCTTCAAGTGTTGGCTGAAGGTTTTCAATCGAGTTGATTTTTGCTTTTTCTGCACGTAAAACGTCAACAATTGAATCAAACGCCTCGTCGCCAGTTGCAAGAACCTTAAGATGCGAAGCATTCTCCTGAGCCACAGACTTGATGCATTCCAGACTTTGCATTTTTGTTATCATTTTTTGTGTTACGTTTGGAATCTCCAACTTTAGTACAGTTGTGTCGTTGCCTGAAACAAGTTTTTTCAGATTCGTTGATGTGTCCAGTGCCGCAATTTTTCCGTGGTCAATTATGCCGATTCGGTCACATAGTATGTCTGCTTCGGTCATCATGTGCGTGGTTAGTATGATTGTTGTTTCGTTTTCTCGGTTGATTTTTTTAACAAACTCTCGAACCTCTACCGTTGACTGTGGGTCTAACCCCAAGGTCGGCTCGTCAAGAAACAACACCTTAGGCAAGTTAAGCAACGCACGAACAACATTCATTCGTTGCCTCATACCCGTGGAAAATGTGCCGACTTTTGCGTCTTTCCATTCAGTTAACTGAACAAGCCCCAACAGTTCATCAATCCTTTGATTAAGAGCATCTTTAGGAATGTCGTAGAGTTTCCCAAAAAAACGTAGATTCTCTTTTGCCGTTAACCTGTCGTACATTATCATTTTTTCAGAAACTAGACCAACTAACTGCCTGACTTTGTTATCTTGCTTTGTTATGCTATAACCGCCGATTGTTGCCGTTCCTTCTGTAGGTCTGGACAGTGTAGAAAGCATCCGTATGGTAGTAGTTTTGCCTGCACCGTTTGGTCCTAGTAATCCAAAGATTTCGCTTTTCTTGACATCAAATGAAATATGGTCAACAGCTGTGAATCCGTTGAAGTTTTTTGTGAGGTCTGTTACGCTTATCATGTTTTCGTTTTCCATTCTGTTTCCTCACCAACATCATAATATATTTCGGTCAAATATATTGCACCAAAATATAAATATTCCCGTTATATCTAGAAGTGATGAACTACATTGCATCTTGAACATGAAGATGAAATTGCCACAAAATGGCTCAAAGAAGTACAAAAAGGTTACACCCGAATTGCACTGTTAATTCTTTTAAGCAAAAGACCTTACCACGGCTACGAAATGATGAAAGAAGTAGAAGACCGCACAGAGGGCTTTTGGAAACCCACACCTGGAGGAGTTTACCCCATACTTCAAAGCTTGGAAGAATTGGGATACATCAAAGGTGAATGGGGTAAAGAAAAAAGGAAACGTAAAAGTTACAACATCACCGAAACAGGAAAACTCATTCTTGATCGATCGCTTATAAAGCACGGTCAAATCACCGAAAGTTTGAATCTTTTGTTCAAGGAATATGCCGAATACGTGTTGGCTGTGGAACCTAACACCGCGTCAATGCCCGTCATGAAGAACCCTTTTTCTTTGTTTCTTGATGCACCAAATCAAAGCAGGCAAAAACTTCTAGAAACTAAACATAAACGACTTGAACATATGCTTAAAATGTTGCAAACCGAGTTGCATACAATAGAAGGGAAATTAGCCAAACTTAATAAACAAAAACTTGAGAATGGTTCAGAAGTGGAAGTCGAAGAAGAACTGGAGGATTAACTGCTATGGACACAAA
>JAOZIC010000060.1:0-5076 GCA_026014605.1 Candidatus Bathyarchaeota archaeon | reverse complement strand
GGTTCAGAAGTGGAAGTCGAAGAAGAACTGGAGGATTAACTGCTATGGACACAAACCTTGTTGGCTACATTCTGAACATTGTTTACCTTGTATTCGTTTTTGGTTTCACGTTTTTCTCCCAAAAAATCCAAGTCAACATAGTTTTGGGAAAGATTTCCAAATCACTTAGTGTGCTCCAAAACATGAGCAATAAAGCCAAAGACGAAGTAGTCTCGGCGGTTGCCAAATACGGAAAACCAGAAGCAAACCCAAAACCTCGAATCGAAGAAATGCTACGTTTCTTTGCCATTCGACCAAACAACATGGACCCCTCTGGAATAGTCCGTAAATATGAACACCTGCTTAACAACACCGACGACAGACTCAAAGACGAAGTACAACTCCTAGCACCTAACGCAGACGAAACCCAAATCCAAAACCTGCAAAACTTGGTTGAATCAGCAAGAGAACTAAATTCCCTTTACCGCACCGTTCGTCACTACTATTTAGCTGGAAAAAAATCGGGCTCCATGTATAGCACCGTAGAAATCCAGATGGCATTGCCCATGATAATGGAAGAAGCCGAAGCATACTACGCATTCATAGACGCCTTCAAACAAGGAAAACCAATCGGCGATGGAATAGGTCCACTTGTTGCATCCAAACTAATTGCAGACACCAAACCAAAAGTGATAGCAAAAGAAACCATTGCCGCAGAACTAGCTATCGAAGACCGCAAAGTCATTGTAACAAAAGCCCAAGGTCCAGGAGGAACAGTTGGAAAAGCGGGCGATGCAGTTACTAAACTTGTCGAAAAATACGGAAAAAAGCTTTCATTAATCGTCATGGTGGACGCAGGCCTGAAACTGGAAGGCGAAACATCAGGTTTTGTTATCGAAGGCGTAGGCGCAGCGATTGGCGGGGTTGGTGTTGAAAAATTCAAAATAGAAGAAGCAGCCACCAAACACAAAATTCCAGTTTACGCCATGATTGTTCGGCAGTCTTTAAAAGAAGTTTTGTCGCCTATGACCGAAGAGTTGCATAACTCCGCAGACGATGTAATTACTAAACTTAAAACAGTCATACAAGAACGCACCCAAAAAGGCGACACAATACTAGTGGTTGGCGTCGGCAACACCATTGGCATCGCCTGATACACCGAAAGGCAACCAACATATATGATGCCAAACCCCATTTTGGTTGATGGAAACCAAGTTGCTACTCACCGTTTTTGACCCATGGAAATCCCAGTATTGCACATGCCCACCAAAGCTGACCTTTAACCCATACACTGGGTGCGACCACGGATGCCTGTACTGCTACGCTTCCTCGTATATACCAAACTTCCAAAACTGCAGACCAAAAAAGAACCTACTCTCACGGCTCGAACGAGAAGCAACAAAACTAGAAGGCGAACTGATATCAATCTCAAACTCTTCAGACCCATACCCGCGGCTAGAACAAAAAATGGGTCTAACCCGAAAATGTCTGGAAATGTTGGCAAAAACAGACTGCAAACTTCAGATAATCACCAAATCTGATTTAGTCACAAAAGACATCGACATCCTGCAAACAGTTCCCAGCGTGGTTTCAGTTACCGTATTGACCAAAGACGACAACCTATCCCGCAAACTAGAGCCAGGTGCCCCTGTTTCATCTAAACGACTTACGGTCATACAAACACTGATTGAAGCAGGCATTCCAACAACTGCACGAATAGACCCGGTTATCCCGTTTTTGAACGATGACATGTATGAGCTTGTGGAAACGCTTGCCGATTTGGGTGTTATGCATCTGACATGTTCTACCTATAAGACCAAGCCTGACAACTGGAAACGGTTTAGCAAATCATTTCCTGATATTTCCAAAAAACTATCTCCGCTCTATTTTGACCAAGGAGAACGAATAGGCGGTTCTACCTATTTGCCTGAAGCTTTGAGGTTTGATTTGATGAAAAAGGCAAAGGAGTTAACTGAAAAACGTAACATGAAATTTGGGTGTTGCAGGGAAAGCTTCAAACTAAACTCTGGTGTTTGTGACGGCTCTTGGGTGATTAGGAACAATTTGTGAGAAAATGTTGAGAGAAGCTTCGTTTTGTTCCGTCGAAATATCTGTGTAAACATAACGTCTATGTCATGTAAATATTTGGTTGTCATGGCTGTTATTTATTGTCATAAGCACAGTCACAATGAGTTTTTGGTTCCATTTATCCATTTTTTCTTTATCGTAACATATCAAAAACTGGTTTTCATGTTGAAAAAATGCTCACAGTTCAAATTTGTCATATTTTAAATTGTATTTTTGGCATACACCCAAATTTAATATAATACATACCATCAAAAAATTTCATAGTGGGTGCAACCAGAAAAGCAACTGGCGGCACCGCTAATAAAAATTGGTGAAAAAGTTGAAAAAAATAAAAGATATCTCCAGAATACTCGCAACAACCCTATTAATAACAATACTAATCATTTTGATACCCGCAACATTACCCGCATATGCAAGCTCTGAAACTGAATTAACTCCAGTAAGTGCCAGTCAAAGTCAAGCAAGTTTACTACAATACGAATGGCACGCCCCCCTAGCAGGTAACGGTGAAAGAACAGCTTACACTGAAGGCCCAACTCCAGGCCGTCCTAACGTTCTGTGGCGTTCAGATGTAGCGTGCCCCGAAATAGGTGAACCATACGGAGGATATACCGTAGCCTTTGACGGCAAGGTGTTCACTCGATCAAAATGGGGCCCCAACGCAATCGATGCACTAAACTGTCTTGACGCATTCACAGGAGAATGCTATTGGACAGCCCTTGAAACAGAACTGACCCAAAGCACAGGAGGGTTCAGCACAGGATTCTTCTCATCACAAGCACCATTCATGATCGATGAAGATCACGTTGCAGTCTTTACATCTGGTCCAAACGGTATGGCATGTTTTGACGCAAACAACGGTGACTTTCTGTGGGAAGCACCAATAGACCCAGGTGCAGCTTACCACCGTTTGGTGATAGCTGAAGACCTGAAACTATTGTTTGGTCCATGGCGACCAGAAGGTGACCAGCACGACTCATTGAGTGCTTGGGACATATCCAACCCAGATCAACCATTCCCAGAAGTCTGGCGCTATCCAATGGACGTAGCAGGCGACCCCATGCTATGTTACGGTGACGGAAAAGTTTTCATGGGCTCCTACAGTGGCTTTGCAGTTTATGCAATAGACGCAACTGAGGGAACCCTACTTTGGGAAACTCCAACACACGACTACAAAGGTTATGCAGGTGTTTACTATGATGGTAAGCTGATAACTGGTTGTGCAGGAATGTACCTTGATGCATACGACGCAGAAACTGGCCAACACTTGTGGACCGGAGAAGAAACAGGAGCCATATACCGTGGCTTTATGGTTTGGAACGGCGCCGCAGCTGATGGTAGAACATACTGGCACAACTTGGGAGCAGGCACTGACGGCTTTATTGGATGTTGGGACACTAACAACGGAGATTTGCTCTGGAAAGTACGTGACGACCACTACATTGGTTACCACCAAATAGTGTTAGGTGACGGAAAAGTTTTCGTAGAGCAAAGTGACGGCTCAACAACAACCGGAAGAACACCTTTACCCCAACAATTCGCATGTTTTGACGCCTATACTGGCGACAAACTCTGGTCAATCGAAGGCGTAAGCTTTGGTCAACCCGCCCTTGCATACGGTAACCTGTATGTCGTGGACGGAAACGGAAACCCCGATGTTTACTACTGCTTTAGCACAACAAACGCAGCAGACTGGTCAATGTGGCGTGGAAACGTTGAAGATCCAGGAATGTCAGTTTGTTCTGGCCCAGTGGATCTAAGTAAAGGACCAGTTTGGACATACGAAACAGGTGCAGCTATAACTTCATCTCCTGTAATTGCTGACGACAAACTAGTAGTAGGCTCACAAGACGGAAACGTTTACTGTCTTGACCCCTATGCAGGCACACTGAACTGGAAGTTCGATATTGGTACACGAGTGTTTTCAACACAAGCTATTGCTGATGGCAAAGTCATTGTCGGTCCTGACGATGGAAACATCTATTGTTTAGACCTCGACGATGGTAGCGAATTATGGAGCTACAATGCAGGCGGATATGTCCGATACTTGTATGGTCTTGGACAATGGCAGCCACGCTCAAGTCCAATAGTTTACAATGGCAAAATCTATGTAGGTGCTCTTGATGGCGTATTCCGGTGCCTAGATATGAGTGGAAATCTGGTATGGAGTTACGACACAGGTAGTCCTATATGTGGTTCTGCTGCAATCGAAGACGGCATGGTATACATACTAAACGATGCAAATGAAATCTACAAGTTCACTACTTCAGGAACACTTTCTAAAACTTTTGCAATTGCAAACTCTATTCTAAGACCAACCGCAAGATTTACCTTCTCACTTCCTGGCGCAAGCACACCAGTCGTAGTTGATGATGTATTGTATCCTGGATGTACAACAGCATTCTTTACCGGATATGATGTAAACACTGGCGAGCAACTATTTGCGGCTGAACAACCAAACATCCTAGGCGAGAACGCTCCTGTAAGCCCTATAGTAGTCGAAGACCCGAAAATCGAAGGTGCAAGAATTTACTGTCCAGCTGGACCAACAGAAGCTTGTGGTAGCGCTGTCGACGGAACAAACATTTGGACTGCATGGGGTGGATGGGAAATCTTCTCATCTCTTGCATACGGTGGTTACGGCATGACACCCTACGTTTACGGTGGTTCACAGAGTTACAGTATTACCTGTTGGGATGCAGAAACAGGTAGACCAGTTTCATGGTACACTACAGGTGGACAAGTAGAGAGTTCTCCAGCAATCTACAACGGTAGACTTTATGTCGGCTCAGCTGACTGGAAGCTTTACTGTTTCGATGACTATGGAACTCAATCTGCCGCAGCAACAACAGACAACGCCGAAGTAGACGCAACAACACAAATCGTTGATACCACAACTGACGCAGTAACTACTTCAACCATTGCTATTGAACAAGTCTACGTTATCGTGGCTGTTTTAGCAGTAGTTGTCGTTGCAGCAACAGTATTCGTGTATCTAAAAAGGAAGCG